>JABCOA020000001.1 GCA_013333875.2 Flavobacteriaceae bacterium
TATGGAACATTTTGAAAGTTGGAAAGATTTAGTAAACCCTGAATTTTACATTAAATTAGGCGGTTTTTGGCTGGTGCTCCTCATTGTATTTGCAGAATCGGGATTATTCTTCGGATTCTTCCTGCCTGGGGACAGCTTATTGTTTATTTCTGGGATTTATTCCACTACGATTATCAGCGAAACCTTTGGGAATACAGGGAGCGACCTTCTCAATACTACGATTTTAGCTGCCACTGTCGGTGTTGCTGCTATTCTTGGAGATTCAGTAGGTTATTGGTTTGGCTCAAAAAGCGGTCAAAAACTTTATCATAAGAAAGAATCTTTTTTCTTTAAAAAAAGTTACCTGCTGAAAGCCCAGCAATTTTACGAAGAAAACGGAGCGATGGCTATCATCATTGCAAGATTTTTACCCATGATTAGAACCTTCGCTCCTATTGTGGCGGGCATAGTAAAAATGGATAGCAAAAAATTCTTTTTATATAATATTATAGGTGGATTTTTATGGTCTTTTTCACTGATTTTTGCTGGACATTATTTGGATAAACTTTTTATCGACCAGTTCGGAATTGATTTGAAAAAACATTTGGAATACATTATCATTGGACTGATTGTAGTGACAACAGCTCCTGTTCTAATCAAAGCCTTAAAAAAATAATCCTTTTAAATTTATTCTTAATTAGTAGAAAAATAAAAAGCTGTTTCATTTTGAAACAGCTTTTTTTGTTATTGTAATTTAATAATTACTTCAATTCTACTTCAGCACCAGCTTCTTCTAATTGCTTTTTAAGAGCTTCTGCTTCGTCTTTTGGAACTCCTGTTTTTACTGGAGCTGGAGCACCATCTACGATGTCTTTAGCTTCTTTAAGACCAGCACCTGTTAAGTCTTTAACTAACTTAACTACAGCTAATTTAGAAGCACCTGCATTTTTAAGGATTACATCAAATTCTGATTTTTCCTCAGCTGCAGCACCTCCACCAGCAGCACCAGATACTACTACTGCAGCAGCAGCTGGCTCGATTCCGTACTCTTCTTTAAGAATAGTAGCTAATTCATTTACATCTTTTACTGTTAAGTTAACAAGCGTTTCCGCTAATTTTTTTAAATCTGACATTTTTCTAATGTTTTAATTGTTGAACGATTTATTTTAATTTTATTGAGTGTCTATTTTACTCAGTGAAGACCAAAGATTACTCTGCTCCTTCTTCAGATACAGGCTCTTCTTGTTTTGGTTCTTCTGCCACAGGAGCTTCTGCTTTCGCTTCGGCAACCTCTGGTTTGTTTTGCAATGCAGAAATCAAGTTTCTGATTGGAGATTGAAGTAATCCTATGATTTCTCCAATCATCTCTTCTCTAGACTTGATGTTCGCTAGAGTATCTAATTGGTCATCACCAATATAAAAAGTTTCTTGCAAATAAGCTGATTTCAAAGCAGGGAATGCCCCATTCTTTCTGAAATTCTTAATAAGTTTTGCAGGAGCATTTGCTACTTCTGCTATCATCAATGCAGAGTTTCCTTTGAATGTCGAGAACATTTCTGAGTAATCTACTCCCTCCACTTGTTCCATCGCTTTTTGAAGCAATGTATTTTTTACAACTCTAAGCGTAACATTATTTTTAAATGCTTGTCTTCTAAAATCTGAAGTAGCAGCAGCATTCATTCCTTCAAGATTTGCTACATAAACCACTTTGGCATCTTGTAACAATTCTTTTAATTCTTGTATTACTAATACTTTTTCTTCTTTTGTCATTGTCTTTCAGATTTTAGTTTACAGATTTAGTATCGATAGCAATACCTGGACTCATTGTAGAAGAAAGGTAAATACTCTTCACATAAGTTCCTTTTGCTGCAGTTGGTTTTAATTTGATTAAAGCCTGAATAAGCTCTTGCGCATTCTCTCTAATCTTATCTGCATCGAAAGATACTTTACCAATACCTGCATGTACAATACCATATTTATCCACTTTGAAATCAATTTTACCTGATTTCACCTCTGCTACTGCTTTACCTACTTCCATAGTAACTGTTCCAGATTTAGGGTTTGGCATTAGACCTCTTGGACCCAATACTCTACCCAATGGACCTAGTTTACCCATTACAGCTGGCATAGTAACAATAACATCTACATCTGTCCAACCATTTTTGATTTTTTCTAAGTACTCATCTAGACCTACATGGTCAGCACCAGCAGCTTTTGCTTCTGCTTCTTTATCAGGAGTAACCAAAGCCAATACACGAACATCTTTACCTGTTCCATGAGGAAGAGAAACTACTCCTCTTACCATTTGATTAGCTTTACGAGGATCTACACCTAATCTCACAGCGATATCTACAGAAGCATCAAATTTTGCCGTATTTACTTCTTTTACTAAGGCTGAAGCTTCTTCAAGGCTATATGCCTTATTTTTTTCTAGCTTAGCTACAGCTTCCTTTTGCTTTTTAGTTAATTTTGCCATTCCTTAATTTTTAAGCGTTAGGTTTCGTTCCTGTTACTTTTAATCCCATTGATCTTGCTGTACCAGCAACCATACTCAAAGCTGAATCTAGTGTAAAGCAGTTAAGATCTGCCATTTTATCTTCAGCTATTTTTTGTACTTGCTCCCAAGTTACAGAACCTACTTTGTTTCTGTTAGGCTCCCCAGATCCTTTCTTTACCTTAGACGCCTCTAAAAGCTGAACCGCTGCTGGAGGTGTTTTAATGATAAATTCGAAAGACTTATCCTCATAAACTGTAATTACTACAGGAAGGATTTGACCTGGCTTATCTTGCGTTCTTCCATTAAATTGTTTACAAAACTCCATAATGTTCACCCCTGCAGAACCCAATGCTGGACCTACTGGTGGAGAAGGGTTTGCTGCCCCTCCTTTCACTTGAAGTTTTACCATTTTAAAGACTTTCTTTGCCATGTTTCTTTATTAAAATAAATTAAAAATATAAAAATGTGGAAGCATTTTATAAATCTGTAAATGAATAGATGAAATATCCTTCTCACCTGAACATTTCAGCTCCATTTACGGACTGCAAAATTATAAATTTATTTCTTATCTACAAAAATAAATTTACTTTTTATTCTAAATATCAATAAAAAAACCACCCTAAAAAGAGTGGTTGTATTTTAATTAAAGTTTTTCTACTTGCATGTAGCTTAGCTCCAATGGAGTTTCCCTTCCAAATATTCTAACTTTAACTTCTAATTTCTTCTTATCTTCATGAATTTTTTCAATATAACCATTAAATCCGTTAAATGGCCCATCTATAACTTTCACATTTTCTCCCACTACAAAAGGAATTTCTACATCCACCGCAAATTCAGAAAGTTCATCTATTTTCCCTAGCATTCTATTAACTTCCGCAGGTCTCATAGGAACAGGATCTCCTCCTTTTGTCAAACTCAAAAATGAAATAACCCCTGGTATATTCTTTATCATGTGCGGAATTTCCCCCATAAGATTAGCCTCTACCATAAGATATCCTGGATAATAAGGTCTTTCCTTAAAGACTTTCTTTCCATTTTTCATCTGTGCTACCTTTTCTGTAGGAATCACAACTTGAGTAACAAAAGACTCATATCCTAGTCTTCTAACTTCAGTTTCTATATAGGATTTTACTTTATTTTCCTGTCCGCTAACGGCTTTCAGCACATACCATTTTAATTCTTCCATGAGAAATATTTTAGTTAAAAAACCCTATAAACAATGAATACAAATTCTTGATTGATATACTAAAAAGGCTATCTACCCCGAATGTAAATAAGGCCAATATCAATGTAGATACAGCCACAATAACTGCAGAAGACTGCAATTCTTTCCACTTCAGCCATTCAACCTTTTCTCTAAACTCTAAAAAAGAATCTTTAACAAAACTTATTAAACTCATAATATATCACCAATAAGAAAAAACTAAGGAAATCCCATCTATGATTACACAATAAATAAAATATACCTTAGTCTAAATTTGCACGGGCACTAGGATTCGAACCCAGATCAACGGTTTTGGAGACCGGTATCCTACCATTGGACGATGCCCGTAGTTTAATTTTAAATTTTAAAAAGTTTTCCCGAAAGCTCCCTTCCGGGAAAACTTTATTATACTAAATGATTAGTCTAAAATTTCAGTTACCTGACCAGCACCTACTGTTCTACCACCTTCTCTAATCGCAAATCTAAGACCTACATTAAGAGCGATTGGTTGTAACAATTCTACTGTAATAGTCAAGTTATCACCAGGCATCACCATTTCTACACCATCTGGTAAGAAGATTTCACCTGTAACATCCGTTGTTCTTACATAGAACTGAGGACGATATTTGTTGTGGAATGGAGTGTGTCTTCCTCCTTCTTCTTTAGAAAGGATATAAACCTCTGCTTTGAATTTTTTGTGTGGAGTTACAGATCCTTGTTTAGCGATAACCATACCTCTTCTGATATCAGTTTTCTCGATACCTCTCAACAATAGACCAACATTATCTCCAGCTTCTCCTCTGTCAAGGATTTTTCTAAACATCTCTACCCCTGTTACAGTAGAAGTTAATTTCTCAGCACCCATACCAATGATATCAACAGGATCACCTGTATTGATAACACCAGACTCAATTCTACCTGTAGCTACAGTACCTCTACCTGTAATAGAGAATACATCTTCTATCGGCATCAAGAATGGTTTATCTTGATCTCTTACTGGTTGCTCGATCCAGTTATCTACAGCATTCATCAATTCTTCTACTGTAGCAACCCATTTAGGCTCACCATTAAGAGCACCAAGAGCAGAACCTTTGATGATTGGAGAGTTATCTCCATCATATTCATAAGAAGAAAGAAGATCTCTCAACTCAAGTTCTACCAATTCTAACAATTCTGGATCATCCACCATATCCACTTTGTTCATGAACACAACGATTCTTGGAACATTTACCTGACGACAAAGCAAGATATGCTCTCTCGTTTGTGGCATAGGCCCATCAGTTGCAGCACACACAAGGATAGCTCCATCCATTTGAGCAGCACCAGTTACCATGTTTTTAACATAGTCGGCGTGACCAGGACAGTCTACATGGGCATAGTGTCTGTTTTCTGTTTCATATTCAATATGTGAAGTATTAATTGTAATACCTCTTTCTTTTTCTTCTGGAGCTGAGTCAATTGCAGAGAAATCTCTCTTTTCAGCCAATCCTTTGTCTGACAATACTTTAGATATTGCAGCAGTCAAAGTAGTCTTACCGTGGTCAACATGACCAATTGTACCAATGTTCAAGTGCGGTTTACTACGATTAAACGTTTCCTTTGCCATGATTTAAATTATTTTATGTTTAAACTATTTTTTCAATTCAGTGTGCAAATATAATCATTTTTTTGAATATCAAGAAAAAAAATAAAAAAATATATATTTCTATTCTTTACCTTATATATTAAATCAAAAAATCTCAAAGAAAATTCTTTGAGATTTTTAATTATTCTTCCTAATTACAAGGACTCAAAAACAGTTCTACTTCCTGTTTTTTGAATTGGTCTATAATTATGATTATACAAATCTGTAAACTTTTTAAGTTGTGCATCAGAAATTGTAAGAACTTCTTTGAACACTATCCAGTTCATCCCTTGTGAACAAGGCGGAGTAGTAAGTGATCCTGTGTAGTTATAATATTTTTTGTTATTAGGAAGCATTGCCGAAGGATCTATTGTATTAGTTGTAGTAACTTCTTGATTTTTAACACTTGGGAATGAATTGATATACTGAGCGAACTGAGCATTATCTGCTCCTCCTCCTTTAATCAATAATCCTAAAATAACGATAGCTCCTGTTGCTTCATTTTGGTGAACAAAATGCACTTCAAGTGGAGAGAAATTTCCATCTATAGAGTGCTCACTATGCCCATGATAATGGAATTGTTTAAGTTTATAGGCAACACCATTGTAGGTAATACTACTTTTTCCATCTGTATTAATTTGTACAGTATGCCCATTGTTCACAGCCTTAGCAGAAAATGCTGAATAATTAAAAGTAATCGCTGGAAGTGTCGCCTTTGTAGTCGCAGTAGTTACAATGTTAATCGGTGATTGAACCAATCCCGCACACTCAGAATACCCTTGATTATGCCAATTAGGATTTTCATAATCCCAGTGAGCTTGTTTAGAATCAGGAATTTGAACTTCCTCATCTCTTGAACACGCAGCGAGAGCTAAAAAAGCTCCACATAAAAGAACCTTTCTCATAATGTTATAATTTAAATTTTTGATTGTTTTAGTTTTAAATACAAAGAAACTTTTTACCTTTTTGTGTGTTTCTTTTAGTCATTAGGGATATAACTGCGTTTTTTATAAAATATTTTATCTGATTATATGATAAAAATCATGTTTTTTTCAAAAACATTGGTTTTCAAAAAATAAATAGCTCCAAGAAAATTCCTTAGAGCTATTATTGAGGTTCCGAGCGAACAACAACAATGAAAACGAATAAAATTATAAAAACCTTTAAACACCCTATAAATAAGGGCTTTATTGTTTTTAATCGTGTCACGATATTGCAATAAATTTCATAAAAACGCAAAAAGGTTGTCACACATGTTGTCACACATTAAATAAATCTATATATTTGTTCAAACAATTTTATAGTTATGCCAACCGTTCGTTATTTCTTACGCTCATCCAAAACAAACAGTGTGATACAAATAGGTTTTTCTATCTCAAAGGGAGTATACCCAAGAGTCTCCACAGGCTTATCTATTAACTCCAAAGATTGGAGCAGTACCACCAATCTACCTAAAAACAACAATGCTGAAAACAAAAGTATAGCAACCCAATTAAAAAGTCTTTCTGTATTCATAGAAACAGAATATAACAATGATTACACAAAAGGTGTAATATTTTCTAATAGCTGGCTAAAAAGCAAGGTAGATGATTTTTTTGGACGCAAAGACCCTGAAACAGATGATAGTATATTTATGAACTATCTAAAAACTTATCTAAAATATAGGGAAATGGACACCCGCACCAAAAAGGCTACTGATAAAAAAATAGAAGAGGCAGGAAAAAAGTTTGAGGAGTTTCAGCAATACAAAAAGAAAAAATACCTCATCGAAGAAATAGACGCAAAAACCATGCTTGAATTTAAGGATTGGGCAATGACTAAGAAAAATAGACGATTAGCAGAATCCACCACTCAAAGACTATTAAAAAACATTAAAACTGTCTTAATGGATGCCTACAAAAATGACAAATCAGTAAGTAGACAAATCATAAAAATGTCTATTCCGTCTGCTAAATCTATTTCAGTATATTTGGACTTTGATGAATTAAAACAGGTTAAAAACATGCCTATTGTAGGAAATGAAAACCTAAAACACGCTAGGGACTGGTTCACAATAGGATGCTATACTGGACAAAGAATTTCTGACCTTATGAGAATGAATAAAAAAATGATTTGCACTAAAACAGATATAGAGGGAAACCAGTTTAGATTTATAGAACTAACACAAGAAAAAACAGGGAGCAGGGTAACTATTCCACTAATGGATGAAGTTGAGGAAATTTTAAACAAATATAATGGAGATTTTCCGCCCATATTTTCATCTGATAAAAATAGTAATGACGCACTATTTAATAGATATATAAAAAAGGTTTGTAAATTAGCAGGCATTAACGAAATAGTAAAAGGATTGGTATTTAATGAGGAGGAAAACAGAAACGAAATAAAAGGCACTGAAAAATATAACCTTATTTCTTCTCACACTTGTCGTCGTTCGTTTGCTACCAACTTTTACGGAAACCCAAAATTACCAACTCCTATAATCATGGCAATAACAGGACACAAAACTGAAAAAACATTCTTTGACTATATCAAGAAAGACCCAGCAGATTATGTAATAAGTTCAGCAAGTGTATTCAAAGAATTATCAAAAGAAAGAAAAGAAAAAGAAAACCAAAGAAATACAATCTAAACAATGAATTATACAGAAATAGACCAGTTAAAAAACGAACTGGACAAATACAGAAACTTATTTCAAGGTAAGGTATCCAAAGCCTTTGATATAGAATATACCCATGAAAGTAATAAAATAGAAGGTAATACACTGACCCTACAAGAAACTGCTATTGTAGTAGAAAAAGGTTTAACCATAGGGGGAAAAACACTAAACGAACATTTAGAAGCCATAAACCACGCCCATGCTGTAGACTATATAAAAGACTTAGCAAAGAGCCTAGAACCTATAACAGAAAGGGATATACTCCAAATACACTCCCTTATTTTGCAGGGAATAGACAAAGAAAATGCAGGTCGCTATAGAAGTGTCCCCGTGATGATACTAGGCTCAGAACATATGCCACCCCAACCCTTTTTACTACAAAAGGAAATGGAAGAAATGATGAGGTTTTATAATGAGAATAGAGAATCGATACACCCCGTAGAATTAGCCTCAGAAATGCACCAAAGACTGGTTTATATACATCCTTTCACAGACGGGAATGGTAGAACCTCGCGCCTACTGATGAATTTAATTCTACTAAAACATGGCTACCCTATCGCAATATTAAAAGGAGATGCAGAAAACCGATTAAAATACTATACTGCACTAGAAACAGCAAGTATAGAAAAAGATTTAACCCCATTTAAAAACCTCATCGCAGAAGTAGTAACTCAGACCCTCAAAAAGATAATAAGCACAGTAAAAGGATAAACAATCAAATATAGTTAATAAAAAGACACCCTAAAAATAGGGTGTTTATTTTTTAAACCTTATATTACAAAGTAATTTTAAATATTGTTTAATTCTTAAAATGCGGATAAAACAGGATAAAATGAATTAGTATAGTATCCATCATACTTTACTATATATGTGGATAAATTATATTGCAAAAGGTGTTATATAGTGCTTTTTGATTATATCTTTACGCTATATAAATTTATTGAAAATGTGTAACATATTTATTAGTAACGCATCAATTGAAGACTTACTAGAAGTATTAAAGTATTCATTTGATAAATATGGAGAAGCCATAGAACCATCAAAAGATGACACAAAAAGATGGAAAGAATGTTTGCAAGATATATGTACAGAATTTCCAAAAGTTGATATACTAGAAGCTAAATGCAAAGACTTTGCAAAGAAGAGTATATCTGAATTGAGGTTATTTTTAAAAGACACTTTAAATCGCTTAAATTTTTTCATTAGTATACTTAATGATATAATTGAAAAGACCAAAAACCTTTTAAATTCCCTAATAAAAATAGGAGATAACTCCTCCATAGTAGAAGATTTAAACTATTTCACTGAAAACCTAATAAGACTAAAAAAACATCTTTACAAATGTCACAATATAGCACATGATTTTTCAATAACCGCAAAAACACCCCCCGAAATAAACAATAATATAAAATGTGCTCCTTATAGACTTTCAGTATTACACTACTACAATATGAATAAAGACAATATAAATACTAAAAGAGCATTAGCAGAAATATCCGCAGAAATACTTGGTATTTCGCCCGACAACGCAAAAAAATACCTAAATGGAAACCTCCCAATAAAAACAAAATGGGATACCGAAGCCCAAGAGTTTGTAAATTCAAGAACTAAATAACACACACGAATATACACACCCCTTTATTTAAGGGGTGTTTTTTTGTCCCTTTATTACACCATTAAACAATCTATTTTACTACCCCTATGCTACCCCCTCCTACTCCATTTCTATGGAAAAAAATTGCATTTATTTCAACCTTTGCAACAATAATTTTAATAATAGTTGAACTATGGAACAATTACAATTTATTGGGACTACTCCCGCCGACCTACTTAACGAAATAGACAAACGATTTGCAACGCTGAAGAAAGAACTTTCAAAAGAGTTTCAACCCAAAGAACCAGTAGAACTACTTACCCGTGATGAGGTTTGCTCTATACTAAAAATAGACCGCTCTACCCTCCACAGATGGACAAAAAAAGGAGCATTAAACTCCTATCCAGTTGAAGGACGGGTATACTACAAAAGAAACGAACTAAATGAAATTTTAAATAAACACAAAACAGGAAAATAATGAGAGAACGAACACCAAAGATTGAGGCATTCTATTATGTAAAAAATGATTTAACAGAAAGAATGTTAAGCGTATTAAAGGCTATTGAAAAACTACAACCATGCACCTACCTTGAAGTAGAAACCTATCTAGACAGACGCTCCAACTCTGTAACTAATAGAATAACCGAACTAGTAAGTGTAGGACTAGTGTATGTAATAGGAAAAATAAGAATTGGTAAACACTCCTACACCGTCTATCATACAAGCAGTAGGGAACAGGCTAAAGAACTACAAAAATGGTTTTTTGTAAAATATCGCTCTGAAATAGATGACCTAGAACGAACCTATCACAAACTAGATAAGGATGACCATACAGCAAAAAAAGTAATAAAAGAGCGTATAAAAAGAATAAAGTTCAAACAAAAATTATTGAGCGACTATACTGTAAAATAACTAAATATAGCAATGTTTTAGAGGGGAAATAAACCCCTCTAATTATTTACAGTATTGAATATTTAGACTGAACAATAACTAAGTAAATGATAACCCCACATAACCCTAAAATTATGCTGGATAATATCAAAATAGAGATAAAAGAAACCAATATAATAAACCGAATCTATAACAGTGGTTTATTCACTAAGTTCATCAAGAGTAATAATAGGTACGATGATTATCAACATCCTAAGTACGGCAACAAACTTAGCATATCACTCCGTAAAGAGTTTTTTAATGACGGTTTTTCAGAAGCTACTAAAGGCGAATTTGCTGGATACTCCACTGCTTACATTGGAATGAATCCACATTATCACTATAATGACTATAAACATAACGGCAATGATTTTACAGTAATGGATTGTATCAATAGTATTACAGATATTTTACAACTGTTAAATATTACTGAAAAAGAGTATCCATATTGTGAAATAGTAAACCTAGAATATGGTATAAATACAGACTTAGATAGTTTAGATATTAAAAACCTCATCAATGGCATTATATTCAGTGAAAAAACTCCATTTATTACCCCTAAAAAAGAAGCCCCATATTTCAAAGAATGTGGAACCATATACACCAAAGTTAAGGCATATGCAAAAGGGTTACAATTCCAAAATTACCCTGATTACAATATACCACTGAACACCTTTAGATTTGAAATAAAAACCAAAAAGGCAAAACATACAAGAGCATTGGGAATTTACAATATTATCGACCTACTAAACCCTAAAACATACAATCATTTGGCTGAAAAACTATTAAAAAAGTGGGATAATATCCTACTATTAAACAACACCTCTACACTAGAGAACCTCAGCGAAAAAGATAAAAAATTTATGTTTCAGGCTAATAACCCAGATTACTGGCAGAAATTGATAAAGAATAACACCCGCAACACCTTTGCCAATAACAGGAGAAAATATAATAATATTCTACATAAAGAAGATTTAAGTAACTTGGGTATTAAAAAAAGAATCATTGATAAACTTTTTTATCTTTTAGATAGTGCAAGTACCTCTAAGGATTTTACACAAAATAACCTAAGAAAAACCGAAATTTTACCCTCAAAAAAAATTAAACATTCCTCAGAAACCGCACGAATTTCATCCAATTCTGAAAAGGTTATTTTTTGTGCAAATTCTCCTAAGAATAATATTGATTTTCAGCAACTTAATTTTTTCACTGAAAATACCCTAAACCCGTTAAGGTGTGAATTTGCACAACACCCAAAAAAAAGTAAACTAAACACCCCTAAAAAAAAACCTTATCTTTTCAGGACAAAAACATAGTAATTTAGAGGGTGTATTTTGCAATGTTACAGGTTTGGATATTTCCATGCAGAAACGAAATTCAAAATATTTAAGTTTTACTGCTCTGCATTTCTACTATTCTGAGGATAGAGAAACTTATTTAAGTTTAGAGGAACAGTTTTTAACTCCAAAACACAAAAACTGTGATTTAGACACCCGAATATATTATATTGCTCATAATATCCGTAACACTGTTACTAATCGCTATAACAACCCTAAACACTCCCGCAGGAGGTTTGAGGCACGAAACTATCCAGCAGGGCAGTTATGTTTTGATTTTTAGTTTCATGAGATGAGGTTTAATAAACTAACGAACAGATAACGGAACATTTAAAAACACACGAAAAAAAATGAGTAGATTTGAAAAAGGTAATACAGCAGGAAAAGGACGCCCAAAAGGTAGTAAAAACAAACAGACCGAAAGAATACGACAATTTTTCGCTGACTTTATGGATAAACATATAGACGAATTAGATGATGCATTTTCCGAACTAGAAGCAAAAGACAAATTTAAATTCCTTATTGATATGGCTAAATTTGTTATACCAAGCCTTAAAAGTACAGAGTTAGGCAATATACTGGATGCATTGAGTGATAAAGATTTTGAAAAGTTACTAAGCAGACTAAAGGAGGATTATAATTTAAAATAACCATGAGAAAACGAAAGATAGAAAGTATATTAAGGCAGGTTAAAGACACGGAGATGTTTAAGCCCGTTAAGATATTAGAACATTTCAATAACGGAACTTACAAAGGAATGGATTGGAACAAACAAGATGAGGTTTATAATGAGAAACAATTAAAAGAATTGGAAAAAAGGTTCATGCTTATTATCGTAGAGGTTATTTATCCTGAAGAGGATTACTAAGAACCCTATAAACATAATACCCCCCTAATTTGATTAAGGGGGTTTTTATTACTTTGAATTTCTGTAGTCCATAAAAAGAGAAATAAGAGGATTGATTAAACTGTATCAAATTTTGACACAGTTCCTAATACAGTTACAATTTATCAAAACTAAAATCTAGTTTTAAATACAACTTATTGTTATTGTTATTGTTATTGTTATTCATTCTAAATAAGATAGTGGATATTAAAACCTTGTCTTATCTTAAACTAAAAAGAATATTTCAAAGTGTTTTTCTAAAAGTTGTCACATATGTTGTCACATATTAAAAACAAATCGCTCATAAACCATTGGTTTACAAGCGATTGTTTGGGCAAATTGAGGTTCCGAGCGGATTCGAACCGCTGTAGATGGTTTTGCAGACCACTGCCTAGCCGCTCGGCCACGGAACCATTTTTGAATGGTGCAAAAGTAGTAAAAGTTTTTTATTTAA
>JABCOA020000002.1 GCA_013333875.2 Flavobacteriaceae bacterium
AAACCTCGGCACAAGGCTATGATAGAGGAGATTAGAAAAGCAGGAGCAAGGATTACACTACATACAGATGGAGATGTTTTGGGGGCGCTTTTAGCGGCAATGCCAGACACAGGAGTGGATGTATTGATGGGAATAGGCGGTACGCCAGAGGGAGTTTTGGCGGCGTGTGCAGTGAAAGCCCTTAACGGCGGTATGCAGGGAATGAGAGCGCCACAGTTGGAGTCTGAAATAGCCAATTTGAAAAAAGAAAATATTGACATCAGTGAAGTTATACATTTAGATGCATTGATAAAGTCTGAAAATGCTGTTTTTTCCGCGACAGGCATCACGAGTGGAGGTTATCTGGACGGCGTTAAATTCCATGAAAACGGAACTATTACTACTAAAAGTGTAGTTATCAGCGCTAAATCAGGCTCTATAAGATTCATAGAAGGAATTCATAAAGGAATAAACCACTAAAAAATAAACCATGAAAAAAGAGAAAAAAATATCGCCATCTCTGCTGTCTGCGGATTTTTGTAATCTGAGCAGAGATATCCATATGCTGGAAAGCGCTGGTGCAGACCTTCTGCATATAGATGTAATGGATGGACATTTTGTCCCAAATATTACCATAGGAATTCCAGTGGTGGAAGCGATTAAGAAAAATTCTTCTATTCCCTGCGATGTTCATCTTATGATAGAAAAACCAGAGCGATATGTGGACGATTTTGTAAAGGCGGGAGCGGATTATCTCACCGTTCATGCTGAGGCTTGTACGCATCTTCATAGAACATTACAGCATATCAGAAGTTTAGGTTGTAAAAGTGGCGTGGCTCTAAATCCTCACACGAGTTTGAGCGTTATAGAAGAAGTATTGGAAGAAATAGATTTGGTGTTGATAATGTCTGTAAACCCAGGATTTGGTGGCCAGTCTTTTATCCCTAATGCATTAAGTAAAATAAAAAGACTAAAACAAATGATTATGGAAAAAGGCTATAATCATATAGAAATAGAAGTAGATGGCGGAATAAAACTTAATAATATTCAGGAAGTTGCCGAGGCTGGAGCGGATATTATAGTTTCTGGGTCTGGAATTTTTAATGGAAAACCAGCAGAAACCATCGCTGAAATGAAAAAAATAATAAACGGATAAAGATTTTAAAAGTGTCTTTTTTTCTTTATTTAAAGGATTTTTTCTTTGGAAAAGGAATTTGGCATTTATTTTGTATACTAAAAAATATAATTAACTAATTAAATATTGTAAAAATGAAAAAGTTGTTTTTAACAGGTGCTTTAGCACTTTTTGGATTAATGAACGCTCAAAAAACTGAACCTGGATTTAGATTAGGTGTAAATGCAGGTCTACCAGTTGGGGACTTTGGTAAAGCTTATAGTTTTACAGCAGGAGCAGATGTAGCTTATTTATATCCATTGGCTGAAAACTTTAGATTAGGGGTTGCTACAGGATATTCTCACTATTTTGGTAAAAAAACAACATACGATTTTGGGATGTTTGGTAAAGTGGACTATACAGTGCCTGATGTTGGAGTAATTCCAGTAGCTGCTACAGCAGAATTTGTTTTTGGTGATTCTAATGTTTTCTTGGGAGCAGATTTAGGTTATGCTTTCTTCACTAAAACAGAGAAGGGAGCAGATTCAGGATCTTTCTATTATCAGCCTAAATTAGGATATTCTTTTGATAAGAGACATGATTTATATTTTTCTTACAAAGGATTTACTCAAAATAGTGCAAATGCTGGATCTATCAATTTAGGATATGCATATAATTTTTAAAACAATTTCATAGTTAAACAAGAGAGACCGAAATATTTTTCGGTCTTTTTTTGTTATTTTTTAGATAAATTGACAATCAAATACTTCGCAGAAATGTTTTTTTATTTTATCTTTCACTTCATCTATATTGACTTTTTGTCCTAGTTCTTGCTCTAGGGAAGTGACTTGTTTGCCCTTTATTCCACAAGGGATAATGTAGTCAAAATATTTCATGTCGGTATTGACATTAAAAGCGAAGCCATGCATGGTGACCCATCGGGAAGCCTTTACACCCATAGCGCAGATTTTCCTAGCATAGGGCTTTCCTACATCCAGCCAAACACCAGTTTCGCCTTTTGAGCGGTCGCCATGGAGACCATAGTCTGCCATAGTTCTTATAATCACTTCTTCTAAGTTTCTCATATACAGATGAATATCCGTTACGAAATTTTCTAAATCCAAAATAGGATAGCCGACTATCTGCCCAAATCCATGGTAGGTAATATCTCCACCGCGATTGGTTTTCACGAAATCGGTGTTTATCTGTTTTAGTTTTTCTGTGTTGATGAGCATATTATTTTCATCACCACTTTTGCCTAGAGTGTAGATGTGTGGATGCTCTACAAATAAAAAGAAATTGGGTGTAATGATTTGGTTTTCAGTGGGGAGTTCTCGGTTTTTTAATTTGATATCAATGATTTTTTGCATTAGTTCTCCCTGATAATCCCACGCTTTTTGGTAGTCTATCAGCCCTAAATCTTCAAATTTTACCTGCTTATTCATGCTTCAAAAATATAAAAAATAAGGCAAATGAGAAACTTTAAATTTAGCATGAATGATAAATTAAAAATCATATTTTTGTAGAAAATAAAAATAAAATGTTTACAAAAATATCTATCCATAGAGTAGGAAATAAAATCAATCAAGAGGGGCTTTTTCTTTCGGAGGGTGAATTGATTTTGGATGAGGATATGAGAGAGTTTTTATCAGATTTTTTCATAAAATCCTTTAAATCGGAAGAAAAATTTCAGTTTTATCATGAATCTAATATAGAAAACAATGAACTATATACCTATGTTTCGGAGATTTTTGAGGATAAAGACTGGTTTCATGAACATTCCCAAAAAATAGCCAAATATCTGTATGAAATCACTGATAATCCGAGAGTTTTGTCTGGGGAGTGCTGTGTGGTTTATTTTGAGGATGATTCAGAGAATGGCGAGAAAATGGACTCTTTGGGGATTTTCAAAATGGAAAAAAAGGATACTTTTTTGAAAGTTTTGGCAAAAGATGAAAATTTCCAAGTGAATAAGGATTTTGGATTTAACCTTAGTAAAATAGACAAAGGCTGTATGATTTATAACATTCAGAAGGAAGAGGGCTTTGTGGTAAAGGCTTTTGACAATAATAAAAATGGAGATTCTGAATATTGGTTTGATAAGTTCCTGCACATCCGCCAGAGAAATGATGAGTATTTCAGCACGGAGAGCACACTGAGCCTTTATAAAAATTATATAACCAATCAGCTTCCGCAGGAATTCGAGGTTTCTAAAGCTGACCAAGCTGATTTTTTGAACAAGACAATCAATTTTTTCAAAGAAAAGGAGCGATTTGATTTTGATGAATTTACCAACGAGGTTTTGCAGGATAAAAATGTGATAGAGAGTTTTTCTAATTATAAAACCGAATACGAGCAGGAATTTCAGGTGGATATCGCAGAGGAATTTCCTATTTCTGAGGCGGCAGTGAAGAAACAAGCTAGAAACTATAAATCTGTAATAAAACTGGATAAAAATTTCCATATCTATGTGCATGGTGACCGTAGAAAAATAGAGCAGGGCGAGGATGAAAAAGGGAAATTCTATAAGGTTTATTATCAGGAAGAAAATTAAATTTATTTTGTAACTTTGTAGGAATTTTTAAAAAATACAAATGATTTTTTATCTTAGAGGTGTTGTCAGTGAGCTGACTCCTACTTATGCCGTCATGGATGTTGGCGGTGTGGGCTATTATGTGGGAATTAGTGTGCAGACATCACAAAAACTGCATTTAGGAAAAGAATCTACAATATACACTCAGCAGATTATCCGTGAAGATGCCCATTTGCTCTTTGGTTTTTTTGATAAAGAGGAGAGAGAGATGTTTAATCTTCTCATCAGTGTAAATGGCGTGGGAGCAGTGTCTGCGATGATTTTGCTTTCATCATTAGAGCTTTCGGATATTGCCCAAGCTATTTTGTCTGGTAACAGCGGTGTTCTTCAAAAAGTAAAAGGAATAGGCGCAAAGACCGCAGAGAGAATCATCATAGATTTGAGAGATAAAGTTCAGAGATTTGATGGTTTAGGAGCGGGCAGCACAGCGATTCTTGATAATAAAATAAAAGAAGAAGCGTTATCAGCATTAGAGGTGTTGGGTATTCCAAGAAAGACCAGTGAGAAAATAGCGGACAAGATTTTGAAACAAAATCAAGAAGCGAGTGTAGAAGAGTTGGTAAAACAAGTTTTAAAAAATATATAAGGCAGATTTCGTGAAAAAAGCTACTATACTAAAGGCAGCTCCTTTATTTTTCCTTTCATTATTCAGTGATAATGTATGGGCTCAGACAGAAAAAGAAACCATAGAGAATAAGGAATTTACAATTCCTAATCCCACTCGTTATGAGGCGTTTTATGACATTAAAACAGGGATGTATTATCTATATCCCAAGATTGGGAATCTGGTGGTAGGAGAACCGCTTACCATGACACCTTTGCAGTATTCACAATATTTACAGAACAAGAATATTCGTGAATTTTTTCGTCAGAAATCCAGTGAGGGAACATATGCGCAGATAGGCGACAAGGAGGAAGAAACGAAGAAAAAATCACTTTTGCCGAATATCACGATTAGAAACCGAATTTTTGAAACTATTTTCGGAGGGAACAAGATAGAGCTTATTCCACAGGGGTATGCTACTTTTGACCTTGGTATTTTACACCAAAAAATAGATAATCCGCTTATACTTCCCAATAATAGAAAATCTTTTACGATAGATGTTCAGCAGAGGATAAATGTAGGAATCGTAGGGAAAGTAGGGGAAAACTTACAGCTGAGAGCCAACTATGATACCCAGAGTGGTTTTGCTTTTGAGAATAAAGTAAATCTTGTCTGGACAGGAACGGGAAGCTCTTGGAAAGACGCCCAAGATAAGTTGTCTAAGAAACTGAATGACAGAAGCAAAGATGATGGCGAGGATAGAATCATCAAAAAAGTGGAAGTGGGGAATATCAACATGCCGCTTTCCACGAGTTTGATTAGAGGTTCTGAGTCTCTTTTTGGGATAAAAACGGAGTTTCAGCTAGGGAAAACTACAGGAACACTTGTCTTTTCACAGCAGCAGGGCGAGGTGCAGACCGTAGTTGCACAAAATGGAGGAACATCCAAGAGCTTTAAAATCAATGCTGTAGATTATGAGGATAATCAGCACTTTTTTATTGGGCAGTATTTTAACAATCACTATGATGGAGCATTGTTACAATATCCTCTTATCAATTCTAAAATAGCGATTAATAGGATAGAAGTATGGGTGCTGGACCAAGGGTCTGGTGACCTCCAATCGCAGAAAACGATAGTGGGTGTCAGAGACTTAGGGGAAGGAGCGCTTACGGCTTATCCTGATAACTCGGTGAATAGTGTTTATCAAGATGTTTCGAATTTAACGGGAATCCGTGATGTAACTACGGCGTATAATGCCATTAAAAACCAATCTCTCTATGATGCTTCTACTGGAACCAACCAGCCATATCAGGAGGGGGAGAATTTTATTTTTAATAGAAGAGCCAGAAAACTTAGCGAAAGTGAGTTTAGGTATCATCCACAGCTGGGATATATTTCCCTAAATCAAAGATTAAATGATAATCAACTCCTTGCGGTATCTTTCTCATATACTGTAAATGGAGATGATTCTAAAGTATATAAAGTAGGGGAGTTTTCAGAAGATAATTCCTCTGTATTGATAACGAAATTGCTTAAACCCAATACTGTTACCAAAACCACATCTCCTATGTGGGATCTCATGATGAAGAACATTTATCCTCTGGATGGAACGCAGATTTCGTCAGAAGATTTCTTTATGAATGTTTACTATCGTGACCCATCAAATGGTAAAGTCAGCTATCTTCCAGGAACGGGCGTTCAGGATATTAACTTGCTGAAATTGTTCAACTGGGATAGGCTGAATTCTAACGGAGATGGACAGCAGGATGGCGATGGGCAGTTTGACTTTGTCCCAGGTCTGACCATTGATGAAAATAATGGTAAATTGATATTTACTAAAACACAGCCGTTTGGTAAGTATATAGAAAATGTTTTGGGGGGACACGACCCTAAATTTGTCTTTTCTGATCTATATACACAGCTGAAATCTGTCGCTACACAGGCTAATTTGGCTCAAAGATATACATTAGAAGGGAGGTTTAAAGGCTCTGGCGCTCAGGGAATTGCCCTCGGTGCGGTGAATATTCCAAAAGGCTCTGTGAAAGTAACTTCTAACGGTGTAGAACTCGTGGAAGGAGTGGACTACACGGTGGACTATTTGCTGGGAACGGTTACGATTATCAATGAAATGATTAAACAATCTGGGCAGGCTATCAGTGTGAGTCTGGAAAATCAGTTGGCGTTTAATACACAGAAAAAAAGGTTCATTGGGCTTAATTTAGAAAGGAAAATCAGTGATAATTTCCTCATCGGAGCTACGATGGTTAATTACAGAGAAACACCTTTGACCCATAAAGTCCAGCTTGGGCAGGAAGCAGTGAATAACACCATGCTCGGAATGAATATAGCCTATAATAATGAGGCTCCGTTCCTTACGAGATTGACAAACAAAATCCCGCTCATTAGCACAGATACAAAATCTAATATCAGTTTCCGAGCAGAGGCGGCTTACCTTATCCCAGGTGAAAACAGCAATATGCAAAATCAATCTTATATAGATGATTTTGAGCAGGCTACTTCTCGTATTTCTTTGAAAGAGCCTTCTATGTGGAGTTTGGCTTCTAAACCAGAGCAAAATACGAGCGACCCTGTATTTAATACAGCTGGTTTAAGTAATAACTTGACTTATGGCTACGGAAGGGGGCTTATTTCTTGGTATAATATAGACCCTAGGTTCTATGGAGTAGGCGGGTCTGCACCTAATGGAGTAAGTGCACAGAGCTTGTCCAACCACGCCTCACGAAGAGTGCATCAGGGAGAATTATACACGATAAAAGACTATGTAGCAGGAGAAGAAAGTTTCCCGAATACTTTTGATATTTCATACTATCCGACAGAAAGAGGGCCTTATAACTTTAATCCATCAGAAACTACACAAGACAGATGGGGAGGACTTATGCGGTCAATTTCTGTTTCTAACTTTGTGAATTCTAATATAGAATATGTAGAGTTCTGGATGATGGATCCGTATGCAGATGGTGGAACATTGGGAACAAATCCTAAGCTATTGCTACATCTTGGGAATGTTTCTGAAGATGTTCTAAAAGATGGTGTTCTACAATATGAAAACGGACTTCCTACAAGTTCAGACCCAGCAAATGTAACGACTACCAACTGGGGAAATCAGCCTAAACAAGCGCCTGTGCTCTATGCATTCTCATCAGAGGGAGCGGAGCGGTCTACGCAGGATTTAGGGTATGATGGGCTTGATAATCAGTCGGAAGCAGCGAAATTCGGGACTTCGTTTGTAAATCCTGTGACTAATGCTGTAGACCCTGCGTCTGATGACTTCGTATTTCCTTTGTCTAATAAGTTCCAAGGTTCACAGGCAGGCTCGCTGGTGGAACGATACAGATATTTTAGAAACCCAGATGGAAACTCGGAAGCTAATTCATTAGAAGTTGCTACGCAAACTCCTGATGCAGAGGATGTAAATAGAGATTTTAACCTTGACCAAAACGAAAGCTATAACCAGTATACAGTGAGGCTGGATAGAGCGAGTTTGGTTTTAGGGCAAAATAATATAGTGGATGTAAAGGAAGTTTCCACAAGATTCCAAGACGGAAGGTCTGGAACCAATAAATGGTATCTTTTCCGTATTCCAGTAAGCCAGTTTGATACCACGGCAGGAGAGCGCAGTACAGATGTGCTGAACAATGTTCGTTTCATGAGAATGGTTCTCACAGGTTTTAATGAGACTACTACGCTTAGATTTGGTAGCTTGGATTTGGTTCGTTCTGATTGGAGAAGATATACCAAACCACTCGCTGTAGATGCTACTACCAATGAAGGTTTTGGAACGGTAAATACGGATAATTTAGAGATAGGAAGTGTAAACTTGGAAGAGAACGGACAGGGAACGCCTCCATATGTGCTGCCTCCAGGAATAGACCGAGAGGTTTTGAGCGGAACAGCTGGTACACAGAGACAAAATGAAGGCTCTCTCTACATGAAAGTAACAGGGTTGAGTAATGATGCTCGTGGGGTGTTTAAGAATACTACACTAGATTTGCGTAGGTATGAAAAGCTGGAAATGTTTGTTCATGCCCAAGATTTGAAAAATCTGACCTCTACAGCTCTCGATGATAAAACCAAGTTCTTTATCCGTTTTGGTAGTGATGCTACGGATAACTACTATGAATACGAGGCTTCCCTTAAATATACTTCTTCTAACAGCAGAACACCTTATGAAATCTGGCCTTCGGAAAATATGGTAAGTCTGGAATTAACGGAACTAACTGCCATTAAAGGAAGAAGAGATAAAAATGGAGCTCCTGCGGATACTAGATATACAGACGGAAGCTATGGTGATGCCAATAAGAAGATTTATGTAAAAGGTCGCCCAAGTATAGGAAATATCAGCACCATGGTATTAGGGGTAAGAAACCAAGATGCATCTAGTGTGTCCAAAGATATTTTGCTTTGGGTCAATGAAATCCGTGC
>JABCOA020000003.1 GCA_013333875.2 Flavobacteriaceae bacterium
ACATTGAATTTAGAAGACTCCACAGATGAACGGGTAAGGTTTAGGATTTTCAGACTGCCATCTTTTAGTTCCACTCTAGCGATGTTGTTGGACGCTTCCACTAGGTCAGCCACATCAGGAGACATTCTGTATACGCCGTTGTGAGCGGATTTCAGCACGCGGATGATTTGGGCTGAATTTTCTTTGGAAAGACCATTTTCAGAGCTTTCAGTTTTTTCAATATTGATAACCAAATCCTTTTCAATGCTCGCAAATTCTTGTAGAATTTCAGTTTTTAATTCATTGGCTTCTGCAATGAATTCATCAGTATTTTTCACTGAAAAAACAGCTGTAGCTTCTCTTGGAATCGCGTTTCTCAGTCCGCCGCCATCGATGGAAATCAGCTCTATTTCTTGACTTTCAAGGCTGTTATAGAGCAGTCTACCAAGGAGTACATTTGCATTCCCGAAACCTTTGTGGATGTCCATTCCAGAGTGCCCGCCTTGCAGTCCTTTGATTTCTATTTTTATCAAATTTCCTTTTGTAGGAGCGGTTTTGTAGGTTTGTGTAGCTGTTACATCCACACCACCAGCACAGCCTATATCTATTTCATCATCTTCTTCTGTGTCTAGGTTTAGGAGGATTTCGCCTTTTAGTACATTGGGTTTTAGGTTAAAAGCGCCTGTCATTCCAGTTTCTTCATCTATCGTGAAAAGGGCTTCTAACGCAGGATGAGCGATATCATTGCTCTCCAAAATACTCATAACAGCCGCCACACCAAGCCCATTGTCTGCTCCGAGTGTCGTTCCTTTTGCTTTCACCCAGTCGCCATATACGAACATTTGAATTCCTTGCTTTTCAAAGTCAAAATCTACATCGTTGTTTTTTTGACAAACCATATCAAGGTGGGACTGTAGAACGATGGTTTTGCGGTTTTCCATTCCTACTGTTGCAGGTTTTCGGATGATAACATTTCCTATTTCATCCACTTGAGTATCAAGGTTTAAGCTTTCTCCAAAATTCTTGATAAACTCTATTACTTTCGCTTCTTTTTTGGAAGGTCTTGGAACTTCATTTAGTTTAGAAAAGTTTTTCCAAATAATCTGCGGTTCTATGTTTGATAAACTCATAAAATTTTTATTTAAAGTTAATATTTATCCTCTCATTCTTTCTAAAAGGACCATCATAAGGTATGAAAGAACGATAAGTGTTTCATCATTATCGCTTTCTGTTAATTTATCCAGTTGAAATCTTCTGCCCAGCAGCGAAGGCATTTTCTTCAGTATAAAAAGTGTTTTCCCTGAAGAGTCTTTCAGACTGTAGGTGGGATTTAGGAAATATCCTGTAAACCAGCCTATTATAGGTATTTCGCCTACGAGACCATCCCAAAACTTCACCCATGCATTATCTTCTCTTATGGTGTATTTATGCTGGTTGTTTTCATTATAGACTTCGTAGGTAGATTTCCATATAGAGCGCATTCCTCTTCGGGTGAGCTTTCCGTAGTTAGTGCCATCAGCTCCTGTGATGCTGTAGCTGGCATTGAAATCCAGCCATCTATCGGCTTTTATTCTGAAAAGTTCTGCACTTCTCTCTTCATCACTGAAGACCACCACATCTTCTTTTAGTTTAAACATTTTCTGCCTTACATAGGCGATGTGTTTTCCGTCTCTGTCTGTAATGTTAAAATCACTAGCTAAAGTGGTAATTTTAAATTTAAAATCTAAAGGGTAGTTTAGGTTTTTCATAATTTACTTTAAGTAAAAAGTAATAAAAAATTTTTCCCAAAGATAAGAAGATATTTTGAATGTAAGGATGTTGGTAGTTTCCAAAAATTATTAAATTTGTCCTTAATAATCATCAAAAATAGATAGAAATGATAAGAATTCTTTTATTAAGTTTGGTTCTACTCGGAACTAGCGTAGAGGCTCAGAAGAAAATCGGAAAAGAGGATGTTGTCCTCATTAAATCAGGGAAAAGCACTGAACCGATGAGGGTTTTACAAATCACCAATCCTAAAGATTTGAAAATACTAAAAGATGTTTCCCGCTCAGTGGATGCCAAAGACCCTAATTTGAGGCTGTTAGCAGAGAGAATGCTCGCTACCGTGAAAGATGAACAGGGCGTAGGTATCGCCGCGCCGCAGGTAGGATTGAATATAAAGGCGATTTGGGTGCAGAGATTTGATAAGGAAGGAAAACCTTTTGAGTTTTTTGTAAATCCAGAAATCAAATGGATGTCTTCGGCGCTTAGACTTGGTGCGGAAGGTTGTCTTTCCATTCCAAACGAAAGAGGAGATGTCTATCGTAGCCTTGTGATAGATTTGGCTTATGAAACATTGGAAGGAGAGAAAAAACGAGAGCTGGTAGAAGGTTTCACAGCGGTGATTTTCCAGCACGAGTATGACCACCTTATAGGGAAACTCTTCACAGAAAGGATAAAAGAGCAGAAACTGGGAACTTTCCTTAAAGCTGATGAAGTGAATAAGATTTATTACCAAAAGTAAATTTTAGGGAGAATTTCTTATTTTTGCCGAATGGAATACCCAAGTAAAGTATTATCCAGAGCAGTGGAGGAGATTTCTGGACTGCCAGGGATAGGCAAAAAATCGGCTCTTCGGCTGGCGCTGCATCTTCTCAGACAGCCTAAATCTCAGGGAATGGCGCTTTCGCAAGCTTTGGAAAGTCTGGTAACGAATATAAAATACTGCCAAGAGTGTCATAATTTCTCGGATTTTGATATCTGCGAAATCTGTGCTGATGAAAAGCGAAACGCCGAAACTCTCTGCATTGTAGAAGATGTAAGGGATGTTCTCGCAATAGAAAATACTTCTAAATATAACGGAAAATATTTGGTTTTAGGAGGAAAAATTTCTCCGATGGAAGGCATAGGGCCGCACCAGCTGAATATTTCCAGCATTGAAAAAAAACTTAATGGAGATAGCTTAAAAGAAGTGATTTTTGCGCTGAGTGCAACGATGGAGGGTGATACCACGGCTTATTATATTTATAAAAAATTCAAGCATTTTAATGTGAAGTTTTCCAGCATCGCAAGAGGTATTTCGGTGGGGGATGAGCTGGAATATGCAGATGAGGTATCTCTCGGAAGGTCTATTATCAATAGGCTTCCGTATGATGAAGCAAAATAAAATTTACCAATACAAAAAAATAAATCGCCTTTTTAGGCGATTTATTTTTATAATTTCTCTACTTCTCGTGCGATTTCGATGATAACTTCTGTGGCTTTTTCCATAGATTCTAATGGAACATATTCATAAGGCCCATGGAAGTTAAGCCCTCCTGCAAAGATATTAGGGCAAGGAAGTCCCATGTAGGACAGCTGTGCGCCATCAGTTCCGCCTCGTATGGCTTTCACTTCTGGGGTGATTCCTAGGTTTTTCATTGCTCTTTCTGCCACTTCTATGATGTGCATTTTGCCTTCGAATTGTTTTTTCATGTTGAGATATTGCTCTTTTATCTCTATTTCAAAGACATTTTCGTCATATTTTTGGTTGAATTCCGCTACTTTTTCAGCGATGAATTTCTTGCGGTTTTCAAATTTCTGCTCATCGTGGTCACGGATGATGTATTGTAGTTTTGCTTCGGAAACATCAGCTTTTAGGTCTAATAGATGATAAAAACCTTCAAAACCTCTTGTAGTAGAAGGAGTTTCGCCAGCAGGGAGCGACTGGATAAACTCAGCAGCGAGAAGCCCAGCATTTACCATTTTTCCGTAAGCATAACCAGGGTGTACGCTCAGTCCGTGGATTTTGATAACCGCTCCAGCAGCATTAAAGTTCTCATATTCTATCTCGCCCACATCACTTCCATCCATTGTATAAGCCCATTCAGCGCCGAATTTTTCTACATTGAACTTGTGCGCTCCTTTCCCGATTTCTTCATCAGGGTTAAATCCCACAGCTATTCTTCCGTGTTTTATCTCAGGATGCTGGATAAGGTATTCTGCGGCTGTCATGATTTCTGCTACGCCCGCCTTGTCATCCGCACCGAGAAGGCTCGTTCCATCCGTGGTAATTAGGGTTTGCCCCTTGTATTGTTTCAGATTTTCAAACTTGTTAGGAGAGAGGGTGAAGCCTGTCTTTGGGTTAAGAAGCAGGTCGCCTCCATCGTAATTTTCCCAAATTTGAGGATTTACATCTTTACCATTGAAATCAGGCGAAGTGTCAAAATGGGCAATAAATCCCACAGTAGGCACTTTTTTCTCTATATTAGACGGGATAAATCCGTATACATAGGCGTTTTCATCGATAGAGACATCTTCCAGACCGATGGCTTTCATTTCCTCAAAAAGATATTTTGCGATGTCCCACTGCTGTGGAGAACTCGGCGTTTCCTCACATTCAGGGTCGCTGGTGGAATATATCTTTACATAAGTCAAAAAGCGCTGAAGGAGTTTTTCTCTCCATTCTTTGTTTAATTTTATTTGTTCCATTGTTTTGAATGATAAATATTAATGATTTTAATTTTAGTTACTTGCTGATTTCCACAATTGTTTTTCCTCTGGAACTGCCTTTATCTACTTTTACCAAGGCTTTGGCGATATCCTCAAAAGAATAGATGCTGTCAATAGAAGGTTTTATTTGGTTTTCTTCTAATACTTTTGCAATCTCTGAAAGTTGCTCACCGCTGGACTGCACAAAGATAAAGTGATATTCTTGGTTTCTCTTTTTTGCCATGTTGTCAAATGAGCGCCCTGCAAATCCAAAAACCCATTGTTTCCATAGAGGAAGTCCCATCTTTTTAGCAAATCTTCCGTTCGGCATTCCTTTTAGAGAAACCAATTTACCGCCTTGTTTCAGGATAGAGAATTGTTTCTCTGTATCCTTTCCGCCTATGGTGTCTATTACGCCATCTACATCGTGCAGGAGCTGGGCATAATCCTCGGTTTTGTAATCTAAAAACTGCTCTGCTCCTAATGCTAAAACCCTCTCTTTATTTTCCAAGCTTCCATTGGTGATTACTTTTATTCCTCTTGCTTTTGCTAAAGGAACAGCCATAGCACCGAAACCTCCCGAACCGCCTGAAATAAAGAGCGTTTCGCCTGATTTTAGTTGAAGAATATCAAGAGCTTGGTAAGCTGTAAGGGCTGTCAGTGGTATTGCTGCTGCTTCATTGAAAGAAAGATATTCAGGGATTTTTGCCAAATCTTTTTTATTTATAGCAACATACTCGGCAAAAGCCCCTATTTTGTTCGTAGGAAGTCTGGAAAACACTCGGTCTCCTTCTTTAAACTCTGTAACTTTTTCTCCTGTTTTTTCTATAACCCCAGCAAGTTCGTTTCCTATGGTAAGAGGAAAAGAGTAGGGCGTGATGAGTTTGACATCCCTTCTGGTTATCATGTTATCAACAGGGTTTATCCCAACTGATTTTACTCTTACAAGGACTTCATCAGGTTTTATTTCAGGAATGCTTACTTCCCTTATTTTAACAGAATCTATTGTTTTAGAATAATTATCTATCTGAACAGCTTTCATAATTGATGATATTTTTAAATTTTAAAATACAGGTTTGCCGTTAAGATATTTAAAATCCCATGTTCGCTCTTGTCTAGAAACAGTATCTATTTTATTTAAAGGAATAGAAAATCTTACGGAGAATTTTTGATATTTTCGGTAGTTGTTTTTTGATAGAGAGCGAATAAAAACTTCATCAAAAATACCAAGTTCTTTCAATGGATTTTCTGTATTATCATAGTTAGAAAACACTTGAATATCTCTGATTTTTGAGGTTTCATTGTTTCTATTGTATACATAATAAGGTTTATGTTCTCTATTTGTTTTTAGGCTTCCATACCTTGTTACTATACTGTCTAGATTACCAGAAGAATTGAAGTAATATTTGTGCTTTTTCCAAGGTCCTTTTTTTAGGTGGGTTACTTCATGAAGCACATCGTCTTTATATTCAAAAACTAAGGAATCATTAAGGTTTATGATTTCTGTAATTTTATCTTTGTTGAATTTGATTAGTTTTTTGTATTTTTCAAGATAGAATCTTGGCGTTGATTTTAATTCAATGGATACAAGGTTTTGTCCATACTTGATATCATAATATATACTATCTATACTGATTTCACTACGAATAAGAGGATTGGTATAGCTTTTTTTAGTGTAATGTGTGCCATCATTAGTTAATTTAACAAGAGGGTAAGCAAAAGGATTTGTAATATCATAATCCATGAAGGAAAGGTTATACCCACTGATAAATTCTTTCTTACCTGTTGTTTGGATTTCATTGTGAGAATCTTCTCTACATCCCACTAAAACAAGTAAAACACCTAAAATTAAGAAATAATTTTTTTTCATAAAAAATTTTTGGGATAAAGATAAGGCTAAAACTTTAATTATGGAAATGATTAAAATAAAAAAGATGACTTAAAAAAGCCATCTTTTATTTATTTTGGAAAATTATCCTTTGTTGTATCTTTCCATTACTTTTGTGGAAACTCCTGTGTTGCTAAATCCACCATCATGGAAGAGATTCTGCAT
>JABCOA020000004.1 GCA_013333875.2 Flavobacteriaceae bacterium
CGAGGAAAGTCTTATGAAAACGAATATTCTCCACACTGTCCATGACGACTATCAGGGCACTGAGGACTATCATCGCCAGCAAAACTACATCAAACAACTTCCCTAAGGGAGTCTCCGCAAAGTATATTATTCTAAATACTTTCTTTTTCCATTCCGCTTCTTCAGGAATGAGATTATGTTCTCTACGCATGATAAATTCCTTTGAAATCTAAAATTGAAAGAGGCAAAGTTAGTCAATTTTTTATTTTACAAACCAAAAAACTTTTTCCATAGCGTCCACCCCCACCGAAAGGGCATTTTTGGGAGTTTCGCCTATTTTTAGCCTATGGTCTTTCAGCCACCAGATTTTATCTGAAAAATCTTTTGCCAGACGCCAGTCATGCGAAGAAAACAAAATAGCCTTATTTTTTTCTTTCGCTAATTTTTTCAAAAGATTTAGAATCATCATTTTATTTTCTTCATCAAGGTATGTCGTAGGTTCATCCAAAATGATCATCGGCGTATTCTGCGCCAAAGCCCTTCCGATAAAAGCTTTCTGAAGATTTCCATCGGATAGTTTTTTGAGTGGAAAATCTTTATATGAAGTCAAATTCAGACTGTCTATAATTTCCTCCACTTCCTGCAAATCATCAGAATTTAATTTAAAATAATACGGATAATGAATATATTTTCCTAACGAAACTAAATTCATAACTGTATAATTTTCAGGAACTTGAGTTTTAGAAAAAACCATAGAAATCCATTTTGGAATCTGCTCTGGTGAAACCGATTTTATTTCCGTTTCTTTTATCCAAATCTGCCCTTCCAATGGTGGAACCTGCCCCAAAATAGTCTTCATCAGGGTAGTTTTCCCAATGCCGTTATTCCCCACCAAAAGACAAACCTCACCAAGCGAAAGCTCCGCATCAATAGACGAAACCAAAGGCTCTCTGTAGCCTATTGCTAAGTTTTTTAGTTCTAAAAAAGGCATATTTATTCCTTATCCAGCTGAGTATAAATTTCCTCCAAAACGCTCTCCATTTCCTGCATGGTAAGAACCTGTAAGAACTTGGTTCTATATTCCTTAAAATGCGGTATCCCTCTGAAATAATTACTGTAATGCTGCCTCATCTCTATCAGTCCCGCTCTTTCGCCTTTCCATTCTGCTGACCATTCTGCATGCTGTCTTACGGCTTCCAGCCTGTCTTTTATCGTAGGCGGTGGTAGTTTTTCTCCTGTTTGGAAGAAATGTTTTATCTCATTAAAAATCCATGGATAACCTATCGCCCCGCGCCCAATCATCATTCCGTCAATATTGTATTTCTCTCTGTATTCTAGGGCTGTTTCTGGCGAATCTATATCACCATTTCCAAAAATAGGGATTTCTATATTAGGATTGTTTTTGACTTTGCTAATGTACTCCCAGTCGGCTTTCCCTTTATACATCTGTGTCCTTGTTCGGGCGTGGATGGTAAGGGCTTTTATGCCTACTTCCTGCAGCCTTTCTGCCACTTCCTCTATATTGATGCTTTCTGTATCCCAGCCCAACCGAGTTTTTACCGTAACTGGCAGTTCAGTAGAATTTACCACTGCTTTGGTGAGTTTTACCATCAGATCAATATCTTTCAAAACTCCTGCCCCAGCGCCTTTGCTGACTACCTTTTTCACAGGACAGCCGAAATTGATATCCACCAAATCTGGCTGTACCGTTTCCACTATCTTGGCAGACATCGCCATCGCTTCCTCATCACCCCCAAAAATCTGAATCCCCACAGGTCTTTCGTAATCAAAGATATCCAGCTTTTTTTTGCTCTTTATCGCATCACGAATAAGCCCCTCAGAGGAGATAAATTCTGAATACATCAGGTCTGCCCCATGCATCTTGCACAAACGGCGAAATGGCGGATCCGAAACATCTTCCATCGGTGCCAAAAGCAATGGAAAATCAGGAAGTTCTATTTTATCTATTTTCAACATGTTGCAAAGATAGGCACAAAATGTTTTGGAATATTATTAAATTATGTTTAAATTTACAAAACCATTAGAAAATTTGAATTTAATAATCCTTAATGCTAAAAAATTAAAGATATAGAATAGTATTCTTCTTGTTTTTACAATAGGATTTGCATGAAAAAAAAACTTAATAATGAAAATGGAAAAGAAAGATACACATTTCAGAAGTGCAGTAAATACAATGACTATTCTCACTTTCTTATTTCTTTTATTTTATATATTTGAAAAAGGAGAAGTTTTAGGAAAAACTATCGCAAGAATAGGCTTTTAGATAAAAAATTATTTAAATTTATATTTTATGGAAAAGAAAAATAAAATTGGATACACTATTGTGCATATTGTCATAATGCTTTTGGTGCTTGGAGAAATCGCAGAGTCTTTTGGTCGTAGTATAAAAGGTTGGTAAAGAAGATTTTAAAGCAAATATAAAAGCCTTACTCTATAAAAGTAAGGCTTTTAATTTCATTTACATTCCCAGACTTTTTCTTACTCTTTGGAGAGTTTCTTGGGCTACTTTTTTGGTTTTTTCTGCTCCTTCTTGTAGTTTTTTCTCCAATTCAGGAAGATTGTCCATATAATAAGCAAAGATTTCTCTTTCCTTAGCATAAGTTTCCAAAATCAAATTCAGCAATTCTGTTTTCGCATGTCCATACCCGAAGTTTCCTGCAAGATATTTTTCTCTCAATGCTTGGGTTTTGTCCTCTGTCGCGATGAGTGAATATATCGTAAAGACCTTGCAAGTGTCCGGATTTTTGGGTTCTTCCAGCGGTGTAGAGTCTGTCTCTATGGACATTACTTGTTTCTTCAATTCCTTTTCTGGAAGGAATATATTGATAATATTTCCTCTTGATTTAGACATTTTATTTCCGTCTGTCCCTGGCACATATTTCGTGTTTTCCTGCAATTCTGCCTGTGGCAGCACGAAAACCTCGCCCATTTGGTTATTAAATCTCGCTCCTACATCTCTCGCCATTTCCAAATGCTGAAGCTGGTCTTTTCCCACAGGAACTACCTCGGCATCGTAGAGCAGAATATCCGCTGCCATAAGCATAGGATAGGTAAAAAGTCCTACATTCACATCTCCCAATCTATCCGCTTTATCCTTGAATGAGTGAGCCAATGTAAGCCTCTGGTAAGGAAAAAAACAAGACAAATACCAAGAAAGCTCGCAGGTTTCTGGAATGTCGCTTTGTCTGTAGAAATAAGTTTTCTCTGTATCCAGCCCAAAAGCCAGCCACGCCGCAGCGATTTCGTAAGTGTTTTTTTTCAGCACCTCAGCATCTTTTATCTGCGTGAGAGTGTGCATATTAGCGATGAACAAGAAAGACTCGTTCTCTGTTTTTTTAGATAATTCTATGGCTGGAACGATTGCCCCCAAAATATTCCCTAAATGCGGCGTTCCTGTAGCCTGTATTCCTGTAAGAATTCTTGACATGATTTTATTTTTTATTTTTAAACAAAATTAAATTTCACATTTTAAAACCTGCTGTACATTTTTATAAATCTCGGTTTTAAGGGCTTCTATCTGCATTTCTTTGATTTCAGCAAGTTTCAGATAAACCTCATCGATAGGCTCTTCTGCTGTATCCGTTTCCAAAAAAATCCTATCCAAAGGAATGTCCCGCGCGGTTTCCTGCAAAGATAAGTTATAAAGCAGTGCTTTCCCAAAAGACAAATAAAAGCTTTTGCTCAAAAGCTCTTCGGCGATTTCCTTTTTCTTATTAAATCCATGCACGATGAGCGGCACTTTTGCGATTTTCTGAAACCTCAGCAATTGAGAAAAACGCCGAACACAATGCACTATCACGGGTTTTTGGATTTCATTCGCCCAGAGAATCTGCTGTTCGAAGATTTGTTCCTGCAAACTCTCATCCGCCGAGACCAACCCATCCAGCCCGCATTCGCCTATCGCAAGGCAATTTGGGCGCTGGGATATTTCTTTTATTTTATCTAAATTCTGTTTGTAATTTTCATCAATTTTATTTGGGTGAAGTCCTACCGAAAAATAATTTTGTGGAATTTCTTCCATGAAATCCAAGTTATAAATTCCGCATTCTCTCCCACGAAAATGATGATGAAAATCAAAAAACATACAGCTCTATTTTATTCCTCTCTATCTTCTTTGGGCAAGTAGAATTTAGGCATTTCCCACTGATATCTCACCGCGAGAGTTCTCACCGCTACAATCAGCAAAATAGTGGAAACATGCACCATAATATACGGCATAGAAGTGTATCTATACAACACTAAAAACAAAACTCCGCCCACAATACACGCCGTAGCATAAATTTCTTTTCTCAAAACCAAAGGAATTCTATTGAGCAAAATATCTCTAAAAATCCCACCAAAACAACCAGTGATAACCCCCAAAGTGAGAGAAATAATCGTCCCATGCTCCGCATTCAGCCCTTTCTGAATTCCCATAATGGTAAAAAGCCCAAGCCCAAAGCTGTCAAAAATAAACAGCGGCGTTTCGAATTTTTTCTCAAAAACCTTTACCAGCATCGCAAAAATACTTGCCAAAAAAACCACCGTGCAGCTGAACATATCTTTCATCCAGAAGACAGGTACTTCCAGCAGTAAATCCCGCAAAGTCCCTCCACCAAAGGAAGTAACGAAAGATACTATAAGCACACCAAAAGGGTCTAATCTTTTCTCTATCGCCGCGAAAGCACCAGACATTGAGAAAGAAACCAACCCCAAAAGTTCAATTACGAAATTAAAATTTTCATACAACATAAATCAACATTTTATTTTTTCAAAACAATAACCACACAAAACGAGTCCGTGTGGCAAAAATCAAGCTTCTATGACCGACCTTCTTCCTACACCCTCACTGCATCTGGAACGAACAAAGTATAGTCGCCACCAAGCGAAATAATCTCCCTGACACTGCTGCTGCTGATGAACGACTTAGCCGAAGAAGTCAGCAGGAAAATCGTTTCTATCTTGTTCTCCAGAGTAAGCGTCCTATTGATATGCACAATAGCTTTTTCAAACTCAAAGTCAGCAGGATTTCTCAGCCCTCTGATGATGAAATTCACATTTCTCTTTCGGCAGTAGTCCACCGTAAGCCCCTCAAAAGAGTCAATCTCCACATTAGGAAAATCCTTAAATGTATTTCTCAAAAACTCTTTTCTCTGCTCGAGAGAAAACATATATTTTTTCTGTACATTATGCCCGATGGCAATGATAATTTTATCAAAAAGTTTCGTCGCCCTTTCTACAATATCATAATGTCCCAAGGTAACAGGGTCAAAAGACCCAGGGAATACCGCTGTTTTCATTGTTTATTTTTAGTTTTCTTAAATATTATTCACTTCCCTTATAGCTTTCATTAGCAAAATCAATATTCCTGCACGGATACCAACCCACCATCATATCCATCACTTCTTCCAAAGTCTCTATAAGGTGTTCATCTGTCCCATCGTTCTGTAATTCAATATCACTTTCGAGGTATATTTGATAGATTTCCTTCTCTGAAAACCCTTCCGCATACAACCACAATGCAAAGTTTCTGAGTTTTTCCACTGCATCCTGCTCAAAGAGAAGTCGTTTTATCTTCACTTTTACTTCATCTCTCTTTTGCGTTTCGTTATCCATCATCACTTATTTCCTCAGCGTTTTCTATCGAGTTTGATTTGATTTTTCGTAAAACTGCTTCAAATTATCCAAATTCACGCTGCAGTCTTTATTAAAAACATTATTGGCTACTAAGTTTTCCATCAAACGGGTTGCTCCAGTTACTTTTGGGTTTCTGTAAGCTTTTTTACCAATGATATTAAAATCTACAATACCCTTCCAGTTTCCTGTTTCATCCTTCTTCGCTACCCCAAAGAATAAAAGTTCTCCTTTCAGGGATTTTATTTCATAGGAATAAGGCACCAGACCATATTCTGTTTGCTTTTCTTCACCCTCATTATTCACATCATTTAGATTTAATAAAAAGCACATTTTCTTATCCAAATATATTTCATCTGGCTCCACTCTCACTTCTTTAGCGGTGTTCTTTGTTTTCGGAAGATTTAGTTTTAGCTCGGTATACAGGTCTTCTTCTGTTTGCGCAGAGAAAAATAAAGGAAATAGAAATGCTGTCAACCAAAGTGTTTTCATAATTTTTATGTTTGTTTAATGTTTTTCTCTTTTTTTTACTTTCTACTAAATTTTTCAGAAATTCTTTTCTTTATTTTCATTAGACTTCTCGTAAAATAATTTCAAATTGTCTAAATTGATGGTACAATCATTATTTATCACTTGACTAGAGGATAAATTTAAGATTAAATCTTTCCTTGATATTATTTTTGAATTTTTGTAACCTTTTTTATCTATCAACGGAAAACTAACCATTCCTTCCCACTCTCTTTTTTCATTTTGATAAATTATCCCAGAAAACACTAATTTTCCATCTAATGAAGTAATTTCATAATAATTACGAGATTTACCATATTCTGTGAAAACATTATGTTTTAATTCATATCTAAAACAAAGTTTTTCATCTATCACGATTCCTTCTTTTGCGAACTTAATAGAATTTGGTTCTTTTCCCGTTTCAGGAATACCTAATCTCATAGTTTGATATGTCTTTTCTTGAGAAAAAACCATCATTGGAGCAAATAACAATATTACTAAGATTCTCATAATTTTAAAAGTGCTTTTTCTACCTCATTTCCGCACAAATCTTTGATGGAAATTCCGTAGATTTTCGCCTGTTGCGGCAGGATACTTGCGGGAGAAAAACCAGGGTTGGTATTCATTTCTAGCATGTAAGGCGTTCCGTTCATAATGATGTATTCCGAACGAGAAAAACCACTCATTCCCAATGATTTATAGGCTTTTTTCGCGATTTCTTCTACTTTTAGTCGTGTCGGTTCATCTATTCTGGCTGGTGTAATTTCCTGAGAAGCGCCCTCATACTTAGCTTCATAGTCGAAGAAATCATTTTCGGAAACAATTTCCGTAATTCCAAAAACGGTAATTTCACCTTTATAATCTACCACACCTACCGAAACTTCCATTCCGTCCAAAAAGCTCTCTATCAGCACCTCATCATCTTCGTGGAAGGCTTTTTCCAGAGCAGCTTTGAACTCAGATTTTTCTTTCACTTTTGAAATTCCCAAACTAGACCCAGACTGATTTGGTTTTACAAAACAAGGAAGACCAAGTTCAGAGATAATATCATCTTCGCTAAAAGCATCTCCTTTTCTCAAATAAATACTCTTCGCCGAAGGAATTCCGTATTTAGAAAGCACCGCCAGAGTATCTTTTTTATTGAATGTCAATGCACTTTGGTAAAAATCACAGCCCGTATATCTCTGTCCCACAGCATCCCAATACGCCTGCAAAAGTCCGTTTTCACCAGGTGTTCCGTGAATGGTATTGAAACAAACATCAAATTTCAGCTTCGTTCCATCGGCAAGTTTTACCGAAAAATCGGCTTTGTCTATCGGGAATTTTTCATCATTTTCATTTACAAAAAACCAGCCTTCCTTCAAGACATGAACTCTATAAACATTATACAAATCCCTGTCCAATTCATCAAAAATAAGCTGACCGCTTTTCAGCGAAACGATATACTCATCGGAAAAACCGCCCATTACCACGGCGACATTCTTTTTATTCATA
>JABCOA020000005.1 GCA_013333875.2 Flavobacteriaceae bacterium
CCAAGCCAAATAGGGACAGGTTCTTTAGTAATAGGATGTTCTGCATAAGCCCCTGTGAACACCCCTGAAATAGTCTTCACATCCGCCATTCTGTCTCTTTCGGAGCGTTTGGAAGTGGCTTCTATATAGGCTTCCACGGCTTCTTTCTGCTCTGGCGTAGTGATTTTTGAAACCAATTCGTGTTCTGGAGCAAGCGTAACGAAAGACACCCCAAAAATAGTATCAGGGCGAGTAGTGAAAACCTCTATGAAATCATCAGAACCTTTAATACCGAATTTCACCAAAGCGCCCTCTGATTTTCCTATCCAGTTTCTTTGGCTTTCTTTCACTGCTTCTGACCAGTCCAGTCCGTCCAGCCCTCTCAAAAGTCTGTCCGAATAAGCTGTAATACGCATAGACCACTGCATCATTTTCTTTTGATAAACAGGGTATCCGCCACGCTCAGACTTACCATCTTTTACCTCATCATTGGCAAGAACCGTTCCGAGTGCAGGACACCAGTTTACCGTAGTCTCTGCTCGGTAAGCCATTCTGTAATTCAATAAAATATCTTGTTTATCCGCCTCAGAAGCGCTTAGCCATTCCTCCGCAGTGAAATTTAGTTCCTCAGACTGCACGGCATCAAGGTTTTCTGTCCCAAATTTTTCAAAATGAGCCACAAGGGTAGAAATGTTCTCTGCTCTGTCCGTAGCCTTATTATACCAAGAGTGAAACAGCTCTATGAATATCCACTGCGTCCATCTATAATAAGCTGGGTCAGAGGTTCTAATCTCCCTGCTCCAATCGAAGGAAAAACCGATTTTTTTAAGCTGCTGTTCGTATCTATTGATGTTTTCCTCAGTGGTAACCGCAGGGTGCTGCCCCGTCTGAATCGCATATTGTTCAGCAGGAAGCCCAAAGCTGTCATACCCCACAGGATGAAGGACATTATACCCTTGGTGTCTTTTGAATCTGGCATAAATATCACTCGCAATATACCCCAGCGGATGCCCCACATGAAGCCCCGCCCCCGATGGATAAGGGAACATATCTAAAACATAATATTTCGGTTTGCTGCTTTCTGACGGCTGCTGGCTTTTGAAAGTTTGGTTTTCTTCCCAAAACTTCTGCCATTTCTTTTCTATCTCTTGATGATTGTAAAACATGGTCTGATGATTTAAAGAGGCAAATTTAATATTTTGAAATGAAAAAGCCTTACTAAAAAGCAAGGCTTGTGAATATTTTAATTCAAAAACAATTAGAATTTCTTCACTTTTGAATAAACTGTTCCTGTAAAGGTAACTCCTCCTACTTCTTGACTAACAACATTTTCTTCCGTTTCCATCTCTGTGTTTGTAAGTTTTCTTACAATAGAACGAGAAGTTTCCGATCCTAAAGTCATAATCAATACTCTTGTATTTTTATCAAAAGTATAGGTAATATTTCCTTCTTTTAATTTATCACAAGTTCCAGATGCAGCAGCCCAAACCTCAGTACTCCCTGTACCATCTGGTAGAAAAGTGGTTATGGTCTTTTTTTCGCAAGAAGTAAGCGGAACCTGCATATCTATAGGAGTAGGCGATCCACCACCAACAGTAATATTTCCTTTCATTCTCATTTCTACAAGAGCCCAGTTTCCTACTACATTGTCCAGTTGTTGTGGCTGTGCAGGAACATTTGTTTTATTATCTTCATCTCTACTACAACTAAGCATGAAAAAAGAAAACAACACAACTAATAAATAACTAAATTTTCTCATAATTTTATAATTTAAAAAATTTTAGCAAATTTAATATTTTAAAATGAAAAAACCTTACTAAAAAGTAAGGTAATTTAAAACTAGTTATTTTTTTTCATTGTCACATTAACTGTTCCTGTAAAGGTAATTCCCATCACTTGCAGATTAGTAACGCTTTCCTCTGCTTCCAGCTCTATACTTGTAAGTTTTTTCACTATAGAACGAGTAGTCTCTGACCCTAGATGCACAACCAATTCTTTGGTATCCTTGTTAAAAGTGTAAGTGATATTTCCATCTCTTTTCTTTTCACAGCTTCCAGATAAATTCGCCCACACCTCTGTAGTTCCTGTACCACCTGGTAAAAAAGTAGTTTTTGTCTTTTTTTCACAAGGAGTAATCGGCGCATCCATATCTATTGGTGTATTTATCCCAAGTATTATCATATTCCCTTTCAATCGCGTTTTTTCAAGAGACCAGCTTCCTATCAGTTTGTCCTGTGGCTGTGGAGGCATTTCATCACTCCTGTTACAACTAAGCACTAAAAAAGAAAATAATGCAATAAATAAATAATTAAGCTTTTTCATAAATCAATAATTTAAAATTTTAGGCAAATTTAATATTTTAAAATGAAAAAATCCTCCTTTGATAAAGAGGATTTAATTTATATAAACTTCAAATTATTTTTTTCCTTTCGGAAAGTTGCTTTTCATATTCAGCAAAATCACTGATTGGCTTTCTTGCAACTCCGCTTTCTACGGCTGCTTTAGCAACTGCGGCAGAAACCTTTGCAAATAATCTGCTATCAAGCGGTTTCGGTATGAAATAGTCTTTCCCAAAACTGATTTCAGCCAAATTATAAGCCTGTTTCACTTCTTCTGTTGCTGGTTCTTTCGCTAAATCTGCAATGGCATGAACCGCTGCTATTTTCATCTCTTCATTGATGTCTGTCACCTGCACATCCAGCGCACCACGGAATATGTAAGGGAATCCCAAAACATTATTCACCTGATTAGGATAGTCGCTTCTTCCCGTTGCCATAATCACATCTGGGCGGGTCTGTTTTGCTAAATCATAGTTTATCTCTGGAATAGGATTTGCCAAGGCGAAAACAATAGGATTTTCTGCCATTTTCGCTAAAATCTCAGGCTTGAGAACATTCCCTTTAGAAAGTCCAATGAAAACATCTGCTCCCTCCAAAACTTCATCCAAAGTTTCTGCTTCGGTATTTTGTACAAAATCTAATTTCTCAGGCGTAAGGTTGGTTCTCTTATGGCTGATAACTCCCTTGCTATCGCACATTATGATGTTTTCTTTTTTCAAGCCCAGCTCTATGTAAAGTTTAGAACACGCAATAGCCGCCGCACCTGCGCCATTTACCACGATTTTTATGTCCTCTATCTTTTTTCCTGCTATTTCTAAACCATTGAGCAGCGCCGCTGCGGAGATAATCGCTGTTCCGTGCTGGTCATCGTGCATCAGTGGAATATCCAGCTCTTCTTTCAGTCTTTTTTCTATATAAAAAGCCTCTGGCGCTTTGATATCTTCCAAATTTATCCCTCCAAAAGTAGGCGCTATCGCTTTCACGATTTCTACGAATTTATCAGGGTCTTTTTCATTAACTTCTATGTCAAAAACATTGATATCCGCAAACACCTTGAACAAAAGTCCTTTGCCCTCCATCACAGGCTTAGAAGCCTCAGCACCGATGTCACCAAGCCCCAGAACAGCCGTCCCGTTACTGATTACTGCCACCAGATTTCCTTTGGAGGTGTATTCATAGACCTTGGAGGCATCTTTTTCTATTTCAAGGCAGGGTTCTGCCACCCCAGGAGAATACGCCAGACTCAAATCCCATTGTGTAGCGTAGGGTTTAGACGGCACCATTTGGATTTTTCCTTTGGGCTCGGCTCTGTGATAGTCTAGAGCAGCTTTTTTCAAGTTTTCTTTATTGTTTTCCATCATTTTAGTTAAAATTATTATTTCTCGGAATAGAGTCCGCAAATTTCTGCTTTTTTTCGGAATTATCATTATATTTTAATTGAAAATATTGATTTTAAAAATAATTTTTATTTTTGCCAAAAATAATTTAATTTATGAAAAAAATTTTTGCAGGATTGCTTTTAGCAATTTCTTCTGTGGCATATTCACAGGAAGCATTCACTGGTGCTAATGATATCAGAGCTTATGTAGGAGCTAACATCCAAAGCAAAGGTACAGGTGTCACAGCAGGAGCTGACTATGGACTAGGGAGAAGCTTTTCAGTAGGATTACAGATGAGCTACCTTTTGGGAACGAAACACAATGTTAATGGAGTAGAAAAAGCTCCTGTAGGAGACAGATTTGACCTTCGTGGGAGATTCAATGCTAATTTAGGTGGAGTTATGAACCTGCCTGAGCAGCTGGATGTTTACCCAGGTTTGAGCTTAAGCTTGAAAAACTTTGGAGGGCATATCGGTGCTAGATACTTCTTTAACAAAGGTTTTGGAGTATTCTCTGAAATCACCTTCCCTATTGCAAGATACAAAACAAGCGCAGCTGGATACGAAAGACTAAATAACCAGTTTACTTTCCAAATCGGTGCAGCTTTTGACCTTAACTAAAAAAAATAAATCCCTCGTAAATGAGGGATTTTTTATTATTTTATCAATCCTCCTTCATCTTCTTTCTTGTCACTGCCCAACATATTAGGATTTTCTTTAGCTAATTTATTTCTCGTAGGAATTTTATAATTTACAGAAATTCCGAAAGTACGGGTGTCATTCTTAATGCTCATCAATACATTAGGTGTCTGATAAATAGAGCGAGCAGACATTTGATTAGTATTAAACACATCATTCACATATAGTGAAACATTTAGTCTGTCACTCATGAATTTTCTTGACAATGTGATATCCAATGCGTTATTCAGCGGTTTATCAGTTTGGAAATAGAAATATCCTATTTTCGCTGGGATATAGCTGTAGTTCGCATTCAGTTTTATTCCCTTTGGTAATACAATCTGGGCATTTAGGTTAAAAAACCATAGTCCATTAGGTTTGATTTCTGGAAGCCTCTGCAACTGATAATTAGCAAAGAAATACAAAAAGCTGATTTTATCTGGATTGGTTGTGCTCATAGAACCCATGATTTCCTTGATTGACTTTGTAAAAATCATAAATGGAATTGGGAAACCTATATTAAAATTATGTATTCTCGCGGAAGAAATATTTTCATTAATCATAGAAACCTCATCACCACTACGAGTCATTTTTTGTATAACTTGATTATTAACCAAGTTTAAATTATACCCAAGAAATACATAATCAAATGCTGAGATTTTTGCTTCTATATTATCAAAAATCGTTGGTTGCAAATTCGCATTTCCCGTTGTTTGAACATTACCATTTCCATAAGTATTGTTATTTGGGTTTAAAAGCGAAATACTCGGCAGGCTGATTTTCTTATTATAATTAACTGCAAAATTCACTCCTTTCATGAAATTATACTGTACGCTGGCATTTGGGAAAAGGCGGTACTGCTTGAATTTATGCAAATCATCGTATTGATGCGTGCTGCTGTTGTATGTAGTTCCGCTGATGTCATAATCTTCGGCACGAGTTCCGAGGATAAAATCCAGCTTTCCTATCGTAGTCTGCAGTTCTACATAAGAAGACGCCGTCTGTCTCTGGTAGTCCAAATTGGTAATTCCTCTGCTTTCCGTAGTAAAATCCAATCTCTCATAAAGCCCTCCAACGCTGATTTTACCTTTGTCAAAGATATTGAGCGGCTGGGAAAAATCCACTCGAAATTCAGCTGTTCTCGCATCCGAGCTGTTATCCAAAAGAAGCTGATTAGTAGGAATTTGATTTAAAAATAAGTTTTTCTGTTCAAAATCATTATCCCTTTTAGTATAAGTGAATTTAAAATCCAGTTTCCTATCTGAACCGCTAAATCTTTTTTGGTATGCTGCCGAAGCTTCATGTCTCAGCCTCATGCTCCCGATTTCATCTTGTCTATTGTAGCTCAGTCCGCTGTAAATCCCATTACTCTGAACCGCAGCATCATTATTACTATAATTCAGATTGTAATTTAGCAATAATCTATCATTTTGACTAAAATCAAAAGTCAAAGCCGCTTTTGCAAAATAGCCTCTGTTCCTTTCATCATTAAATATACTCGAAACACCATCTACTTCATTGTTTTTCATATTTTCGAGATAGTTCTGCCCTACATTCAGCTGCCAGCCGAACCATCTGTTTTTAGAATTGAGCAAAATAGAGTTGTTCGTTTTGCTTCGGTATTTGTCATAATTACTAAAAGAATAGTTCCCAGAATAAGTGGCAGTAAGGTAGCTTTTCGCTGATTTTGAAGTGATTATATTCAGAATCGCACCGCCAGAAGTCGCTGGATATTCCGCCCCTGGGCTGGTCACCACTTCTATCCTGTCTATGGCATTTGCGGGCATTCCTTCTAGAAAAGCGTTCAGCTCATTGCTGGTAATATTCAGCGGTCGCCCATCCATATAGACATCCAGCATTTTCCCTTGATACGCCATCCCTGTAAGGTCTGAAACGATA
>JABCOA020000006.1 GCA_013333875.2 Flavobacteriaceae bacterium
CATAGTAGTTTATACCAAACACGCCAGAGGTCTGGTGGTGCGCTTCTGTGCAGAAAATAATGTTCGTTCCTTGGAAGAGCTGAAAGCCTTTGGCGAAGAGGGATATCTTCTAAATGATGAACTTTCCACAGAGAATAAACTCGTTTTTATGAGGTGAGATTTTATAAATGCTTATCCCTTAATATATTACAGAGATAAAAATATACATTTTTCGCCTCTGTTTTTTATACTCAATTGAGGAAGTTATTCTCCAATACAGCTGTCAATCGCTTTATCTACGCGTTCATCCAAATCTTTGGGAGGATTATCCATAGATATATCAACAATTTCATCATTGCTGAGGCTCTCATTAAGCTTGTTCATCGCACATTCGCAATATTCTCTCGCCTCACTTTCTTTTAATCCAGAATTTTCGATACAAGATTTCACGCCTTCTTCTATAAAGGTTTTGCGGAGGCCGTCGCTGTATGCATTTTTTATTTTTTCTGTTGCTTTTTGAGCTGAATCACTGCTACACGCTCCTAAAATAAACATCACAGATAAAATGAAAATAGAATTTTTCATGATGATATAATTTAAAAACAAATTTAAGAAAATATTTTTAATGCTGATAATCAGTGGTTTAATTTATTTCGTTTTAAAATTTAACTACTTTGTATTGCATAATACTTGATTGTTCGTATATTTGCAGTATAAATAAGATGAACACCAATCATTAACTATATAAAAAAACAAAGAATGAATATCGAAAACACGAAAGCGCAGATGAGAAAAGGAATACTGGAATTTTGTATTCTGAGCCTCATCAAGAGAAGAGAGATGTATGTTTTGGATTTGATGGAAGAGCTGAAAAAAGCCGATATGGAAGTAGTAGAAGGAACGCTCTATCCGCTGCTGACAAGACTGAAAAATGCAGAAATCCTCTCTTATCGCTGGGAAGAATCCACAGGAGGACCGCCCAGAAAGTACTATAAACTCACGGAGAAAGGAGAACTTTTTATAGCGGAGTTAGACAAAACATGGAGCCAATTAACAGAATCAGTAACACAAATCACAAAAAATCAATAACATGAACAAGACAATATCTATCTCATTAGCAGGGTTTTCCTTCATGATAGAAGAGCATGCCTACGAGAAATTAAACAATTATTTACAAGCGCTTCGGAATTCTTTGGAAAAAGATGAAGCCGATGAAGTGATGTATGATATAGAAATCAGGATTGCAGAAATTTTCAGAGAAAATCTTGATAAAAGAGAAGTGGTGAATAGTGATGATGTGGAAAAAGTCATTGCCCAGATAGGAACTCCAGAGGCTATAGAAGGGCAGAGTGAAGAAAATGCAGAGCAGGAAATCCCTCAAGAAAAGACAAAAAAAGAACTTTTCCGAGATATGAAAAGAGGCAAGATAGCAGGTGTTTGTGCGGGATTGGCTCAGTATTTCGGGATGGATATTTCACTCATGAGGATTATTTGGATTCTGGTGTTTATTTTCACTGTGGGCTTTGTTTCTGTGGTAGCCTATGTCATTCTGTGGATAGTGCTTCCAGAGGCAGAAACAGCATCAGATTTTTTGAAAATGCAGGGAAAACCTATCAATTTTGACAGCCTTAAAGAAGCAGGACAGAGGGTAAGTTCTTTTTACAATGAGAATAAATCAGAAATAGCCAAAACAGGAGCTGATATCTGGAAAGTTGCCCGAATTGTTTTAGGGTGTATAATGGCTATTCTTGCTGTTAAGTTTCTGATATCTTTATTTTTATCACTTTTGGTTCTTTTAGGAGGTTGGGATTTTCAGTTTTTGGGAATGTATGAGGATTTGGATGAGTTTAATTTTATTTTTGACTTAAATGATGAAACAAGGTATGTCTTCATGGCAATCGTTACAATCGCAATTTTAATTCCTACAATTGTCTTTATGGCATTGAGTACCAAATTGTTTTCTCCTAAAACAAAAATAAGATATTGGGGCTTTTTAGTGGGATTTCTTACTATTTTGTTGATTATTTTAGGGGTTTATTTCGGTCTTTCAGTATCAAAAAAACAACTGATTTACAGTGGAAATAATGTTCAGGAAGAGCGAGTTTCTATCAATACCCAGTCGAATGTCCTTACCCTTGATTTGAAGCGGGTAGAGATTCCGCAGAACTTTAGAGCCTATGGAGATGATATTTTTTCGGATAAGAAAAAAATCTATAAAGAAGATTATCCAGATGTCTATATTACAAGAAGAAATGATGTAAAACAGCCGTATATCATGATTAGAAAAAAAGCCGATGGCTATAATATCCCTATCGGTCTGAGTGTTCCTGTGGAAGTTTCTGGTAATGCGGTATTGCTGCCGAACTATATAAGTTATTCCTATGAACAAAGATTTCGGGATTATGATGTGGACTATGAGCTGGTCATTCCTGAAACTATGGAAATCAGGGATTTAAGCGATGGTAGAGTAGATATCCACGGAGATGAGCACGGATTTTATAGAGAAGAAAGAGAATATCAGCCAGAACCACAGGTGGAATCAGACACCATATCAACAGTTAGAAAATACTAACTAAACTAAATTTCAAAGTATTTTTAAATAATGTTTTGCAGAGTTGCAGAGCATTATTTTTTTACATCAATGAAAATATAAAGTGTGCATAATGCTGTTTGAAAAAAATAATGTAGATTTGCTCCTTTAACTTTTAATCATGAGAAAAATAATAGGATCATTACTGCTGAAGCTTCTAGGCTGGAAGGTAGTGCTGGAAGGGGATTTGGAGAATCTGAACCGCTGTGTGCTTATCGTAGCGCCGCATACGGACAATATTGAATACCTTTTGGGGAATTTGGTTTATTGGAAATATAATAAACCGCTGAGGGTCATCATAAAAGACACTCACACTAAGGCTTGGTACGGCTTCATTGTCAAGGTTTTAGGCGGGATAGGGATTAATCGTTCCCAAAGGAATAATCTTGTGCAATTCGTTACAGATTTGTTTAAAAAGGAGGATTTCAGTTTGGTGATCTGCCCAGAAGGAACGCGCTCCCGAGTGGAAAAATGGAAACTTGGTTTTTACCATATGGCTCTGAGTGCGAGGGTTCCGATAGTTTTTGGAGGGGCAGATTTTAAAACTAAAAAAATTCACATCGGGAGAAAAATCAGTGTGGAAGACTTGGAAAGTCGCTCGTTTGAAAGCATCATGGACGAAATTCAGGACTATTACAAGGATTTTACGCCGAAATATCCAGAAAAGTGGAATCCAAAAATTTATTAAAAAAATTCTTGAAAAATTTTGCAGATAATTAAATTTTTGTATATTTGCAACCAAATTAACGAGTAATAATAGAGTTTTAACAAAAAAATACACAAAGTAGAAATGCTAAATCAAAATTTACATATCAAATTTTATTTACCCACAGGGGTAAGGCTTCGTGTTATGCCTTCTTGTTAGAATAATAGTATAATGATATGCAAACCCGAAGTCAGTGAGATTTCGGGTTTTTTATTTCAAATTTTCCCGATTATTTACCAATCATATTATCATTATACAAATGGGAAATTCATATATCCAAGGTTCTCGCCTGCGCAGTATCCGCACTCGTAAACGCATTGCTAAAACCGATTACGAGAAATATCTTCGCCAATGCTGTGATCGCCATGCTGAACTAGAAAAGCAGAAACGAACCATGCCGCTTGTACCACTTGAAAAACCATATCAAAAGGGATATGTGCGTTTTTTTGTGGTTCGTGATGATGTAAAACGCAGTAAATTGGGAGATTTTTTTGAGAATCTTTTGGCTAAAATCAATACTTATCAATACGCTGATAACCGCAAATTCCAAAAAAAGAAAAAACGCAGAGGTAAGCGCACCTATGTTCCTAGAAAACAGGAATTATTATCATTTAGACAATGGGAGTGGGTGGATGCAATAGAAAAGGGCAAATTGGTAGCAGAAGAATGTAAATATTTTATGAAAGTGGAGCGTTATAATTCTGTTTTTAAGCGTTTTGAAATTTATTATGAATTTGCTGAACCTTGGCGTTTTATGTTGAGAGTCAGACCCAATATCATTACGCATTACCGTCCAATAAACCTTGAAATAGAGCATGAATTGGCTGAACTGGATAAGGTTTTGAATGATTATAAAAACTGGGGGATTATTCAAAAAAAGGTGTTTTGTAATGGTTATACTTGGAATCGTTATCAGAAAAAATGGGAAGTTAAAGCAAAGTATAAACGCACTCCTCTAAAGGAAATAACAGAATTTAGAGCCAATGCTTCTGCTTTGGAAATAGCAGAAATGCTATTGGATAGTGAACATTATTAAAAAGAAATTATAAAATGGAAAAAATAATACAAATAACATCAGGAAAAGGTCCTTTAGAATGCCAGTGGGTAGTGGCGAAAGTGCTGAAAACATTTTTGCAGGAGGCTACTCAAGCAGGTATCGACTATACCATTCTCAGCCGAGAGGAAGGCGATGCCAATCTCACTGTCAAATCGGTTACCATGCAACTCAAAGGCAAGGAGTTAGCACCATTTTTGAAAAGTTGGCTCGGCACTGTGTGCTGGGTAGGTAAGAGCACTTTTCGCAAGTTTCACCAGCGCAGCAATTGGTATATAGGTATTTTTGAACTCGACCAATTGCAGCGCCAGACTTTCTCGGAGCGTGATGTACAGTTCCAAACCACTCGCTCGCAAGGCAATGGCGGACAGAATGTGAACAAGGTAAATTCGGCAGTGCGCGCCACCCACCTGCCTACGGGTATC
>JABCOA020000007.1 GCA_013333875.2 Flavobacteriaceae bacterium
GTCTGTCTCATCATAAACCGAAAAACTCCTGCAATGATGGATGAGCCTATGATGATGCCTCCATTGATAAGAAGCGTTTTTATAATAGTATCGCTGTCAGTATTTTTACTGCTCAAAACCTGCTGTATAGCATCTATGGTGTCTCCCAGATATTGTATCCAGAAGATATTGAAAAAATTACTGAGAAAAATAAATAAAACTCCTAACGAAAGCATATTTCTATGTTTCCAAAAATAGGGATTAAGGGATTTTAGGGCTTTCATTCTTTTTTACATATTTGTAGGGAGGATAATCATAAGTGTAGTTCCTTTTCCTTCTTTGGAACGGATGGAGATTTCTCCCTTATAGTCTTCTATCATTCTTTTTACCATTGCCAGTCCAAGGCCTGTTCCGCTGGATTTGGTGGTAAAATTAGGTTCAAAGATTTTTTCTAATTTGTCCTCAGGGATTCCGTTTCCGTTATCCTCTATGGTTAGGCTTATTTTTTTATTTAAAAGTTCCAGATTGATTTTGATGAAAAAGTCTTGTTTCTCGTTTTTTGCTTGTTGAGCATTTAGGATGAGGTTGGTCATTATCCTCTGGAAGAAAGATTTATCAAAGTTTATGAGAATATTATTTTGTTTAGGGTGAAATATGATTTCATTCTTATCATCAAAAATCCTTATGAGGGATAAAATTTCATTGTTCACATTGATTACTTCATTCTTTTTTTCGGGTAGTTTTGTAAACTCTGAAAAAGCTCCAGCTACTTTTGCTATTAGGTCTATCTGGTCTTCCATAGAGGAGCAGAGTTTTTTTACTTTATCTTCTATCTCAGGGTCGTTTTTATCAAATTTCCTTTCAAAATTTTGGATAAGGAGTTTCATGGGAGTCAGTGGGTTTTTGACTTCGTGAGCCACCTGTTTCGCCATTTCGCGCCATGCGGATTCTTTCTCTTTGAAGAATAGTAGCTTTTTTTGTTCCTCTATCATCCGTATGGTTCGGTTATAGGAATTGATGAGCGGAGTAAATTCATCATCGTTGTAATATCGGATGGGTTTTATTTCTTCATTAAGGTCTATTTGTGCGATTTTTTGTGAAATTTTCCTGATGTTTTTCGTTAGTTCATCGGAAATTCTCCAGCTTAGCCATATTCCAAGGGCGATGATGATGATGTTCGCCGCAACCATGATTTGGATATACTGATTAAAGGTATCCAATCGGGTGTTATCACTATGATAAAAAGGAAAAAAAACAATCGCGACAGGCTCCAGCATGTTATTCAGGAGTGGGATGTAGGAGGCGGTCAGATTGTCCTCATCATCTTTTATATATTCCACAGCATCAAATCTATTTCCTTTTTTTAGGATTTTTTTTAGGACTTCTTCGGGGATTTCTTGTGGAGAAACTTGATTTTTCTCTTTGTTGGAAAGTAAGAATTTCCCTTGTAGATTATAGATGATAATGTCCTGCTTGTTGATATCGGAGATTTCTAGGATTTTTTTCTCCAAGATAGGCTTTATGTTTTCTTCGGTTACAGTCGTGTGGCTCACTGCGTAGTCCAGCGAAGACATCAGAATTTCTACCGTTTGGCGTAGTCTTTCTTTGTTTTGGGTTTCGGTATTTTTTTTGAAAACGAGATAGGAAATCACCGTTACACCTATGATACTCAGTAGGGTAACCAGCATAAATCCGAAGAAGATTCTCGTTCGTATGTTTCCTTTGATGATGGAATTCATGGATTATTTTTTCATAAGTTTTGCTACATAATTCCCAATGATGTCAAATTCCAAATTTACTTTACTGCCAATCTCTAAATTCTTTAAATTAGTATGTTCCCAAGTGTAAGGAATTATCGCCACCGAAAACTCATTTTCTCCGATGTGGGCTACGGTTAGGCTGATGCCGTCCACGGTGATAGACCCTTGTGGAACGGTAGTAAATCCATCTTTCTCAGTGTATGTTATCGTGATGTAGTGGCTGCCGTTTAGGTTTTCTATGGATTTTATTGTCCCAGTTTGGTCTACATGTCCCTGCACGATATGTCCGTCCAGTCTACCGTTCATCAGCACGCATCTTTCCAGATTTACTTTTGTGCCTATTTTCCAGCTTCCCAGATTGGTTTTTTCCAAAGTTTCTTGTATCGCGGTTACTCCATATCGCTGATTTTCAATTTTTTCTATGGTCAGGCAGCAGCCGTTGTGGGAAAGACTTTGATCTATTTTTAGTTCATCTGTAAAAGGGCAGCTCATCGTAAAATGAACACTTGTTCCCTTGGCTTCTATATTTTCTACTGTGGCAGTGGCTTCTACTATTCCTGTAAACATAAATTTAAAGTATTTTTGAATAAATCTGTTTTCTTCTCAAAAAATTAAACTAATTTTGCTCTTTTAAGACCCAAAGTTAAGCAAAATGGAATTTAAACATAAAATAAAAGTAGGAATTTCTATCGGAGACTATAATGGAATAGGTCCAGAAATTATCCTTAAAACATTGAAAGACAAGAGTATGCTGGATTTTTTCACGCCTGTGATTTTTGGTTCAGGGAAGCTCTTCTCTTTTCAGAAAAATGTATTTAAACTGCAGTTTAATTTTAACTATATCCTCCACGCCTCCGAGGCGGTAGATGGACAGATAAACATTGTCAATCTTCGCAAAGATGAAATGGAGGTGAAGTTCGGTACGCCCACAGAGGAATCTACCAAACTGGCGATAGATTCGCTAGAAGCTGCAACAAATGCCCTGATGAAGGGTGATGTAGATGTGCTGGTAACTGCGCCTATCAACAAGGATGAAATGATAAAACATGGTTTCCCATACACAGGGCATACCGAGTATTTGGAGAAAAAATTTGCAGCCAAAGGATTGATGTTTTTGGTAACAGAGGATTTAAAAGTAGCAGTTTCTACCCATCATATTCCACTGGCGAAAGTAGCAGAAACAATTACGAAACAAAGGATAATAGACCAAGTAAAGCAGATGAACAACTGTCTGAAACTGGATTTCTCCATCGAAAGACCAAAAATCGCAGTGCTAGGGCTGAATCCACACTCAGGCGATGGCGGAACGATAGGAATGGAGGAAAAAGAAATCATAGAACCAGCCATCAAGGAATTGTTCGACCAAGGTTTTATGGCTTTTGGGCCTTATCCAGCGGATAGTTTCTTCCAGCCAGAAAAATACAAGCATTTTGATGGAGTGTTAGCGATGTATCATGACCAAGGTCTTACTCCGTTTAAGACCATCGCATACGAAAACGGAGTGAACTACACAGCGGGAATGCCGCTCATCAGAACATCGCCAGACCATGGAACGGCTTATGATATCGCAGGGAAGGGCGTTGCGGATGCTCATTCCTTTGAGGAGGCAGTTTTCACAGCGATAAAGATTTTCAAAAATAGAGTAGAAAATTTAGACCTCATCGCTCATAAATTAGAGATAAGAAAAATAGCTCAGAATGTAGAAGATGAGGATCTTCCAGAAGGAGAGGAATAAAAAAAGCACCTGATTTCAGGTGCTTTTTCTTTTTATTATTTTTTTACTCGTTTTATTTTATTGGCGTTTTTCTTTTCTTCCTCTTTCTTGCGTTTGTTTTCCGCTTGGTCATAGAGGGTGGTGTCTGTTTCGTAGATGATTTCTACATTTTCAGGCGAGTCTAGAAATATATCCTTCCATTTCCTTGGGCGGTCTTTGGTATTCCAGTTAAACTCTGGGAATTTCCGCTTCTCTGGAGCTATTTTGCTCATAGGATATATGTCTGTATTTGCGCCGATGTTACACGCTACGATGTGCAGTTTTTGTTCCTCGAAAAGCGCCTCTATCTCTCCACATGACGAAAGCGAAATGCCCAGCCTGTCCATGTTTTTTGTCTTTGCGTTTTGGCTTTCTACATAGTTGATAGCCTGTGCGTTTTCGGTTACTTTTATCAGATGAATGTTATTGTTTTTGTAGTTGGCTATCATCTGTTTGCCTTTCACTTGGTTAAATTCATCTTTTAGATTGATGGAATCTACCTTACTGATTGCTAATGCGTTTCCGATTACTTTTAAAGAATCTATGCTTTCGTTTTGTGTGTTGAGGTAAGCTTTGATAACATCGCCTGTCACTTGTCGTTCGCCTGTCCAGAAAATAGGTTTTCTGATGAGGTGAAGCTCTCCATCAGTTTCATTAAAGCTGAGTGAATCTGCTCTTGCCTGTGCATTAGATTTGAACATTCTGGCTTTGTGGTAGGCTTTTAGGAAACTTTTTTTCATTCTGCTGGAATCCGCTTTTTGGTAAGCGATGATTCTTTCGGCAGAGAAAAATAGTGAATCGTTTTTAAAGATTTTCACAGCATAAGGCTTCCCTGTAATCATCGCAGAATCTTTATTTTCAAATATCTCGCCGTAAGAACCTCTCACAAAGCGGTTTTCCCGCGGGTCGTCCAATAGTACATTTCCTTTCGCAGTTCCGAAACCTGTGTTTTGGTTGTAATACATGGCATCGCCTTTCAGGGTTTTCCCATTGTAGTAGATTCGTGAATTTTTGCTGAGAAAGACCTCCTTGCTGTTCATTTTATAGTGTCCTTTCTCTGTGTATACCGAGTTGGACGGATTACTTTTGTTGATAATCGTAGTAGGGCCGTAGAACTCTGCGGTATTGGTATTTTGGTTTTGCTTGATTTTAGTTCCTTGCACTTGGTATTGGCTGTTGTCTATATTTACATTTCCTGTGACATCTACCACTCGGCTGGTGATGTTGTAGGTAGCAGTTTTGGTTCTGATGGTGTTGCTGCCGTTGTAGATAGTTCCTCCCGTGTTGAAATAGGCTGTATTCGGAATTCGGTCATAGTAGAGAATATCCGTTTTTATGGTTTGTTTAGGATCGGTAAGGACTACATTTTTCCTTGCGATTCCACGCTGGGAGTTGCCGTCATACTGGATTTCTCCTGCGGTGATTAGGTTGCCGTCAGAGGTCTGCAACTGGGTGTTTCCTATGGCCTTAGCGAAGTTAGCCTCGGAATAGAAAATCACGGTGTCGGCTTTTAGTGTAGAGCCTTTGTGTTCTAGATGTACATTTCCTGTCATGAAGGTATTTCCATCGAACAAATCTTGTCTTTTTTGGGTAAGGTCTGCGTGGATGATTTTTACCTTTACAGGCTCATCTTTTCCTTCTTGTTTTTGGTCAAAAAAAGGGTCTTTTTCCAAATTGCCATTTATGGAATTAATCTGCCCAAAGACAAACAAAGTGGACAGTAGGAAAAAAAATATAAACAGTTTTTTTGTCATAAATAGGGTGTTTTTATGGAGTAGCTTCCTTCTTTTGTCCGTAGAAATAGAGCGTGTGGCTGTCTATGGATACACCGAAAGCGCTTTCTATGGACTCCTTTATCGCTTGGATTCTTGGGTCGCAAAACTCTATGATTTCCTCTATTTCTTTCTGCGAACTATCCTTGTAGATAACGATATGGTCATGCTGGCGGTCAAAATAGGATTTTTCATAGGTGGAACTTTCGCCGAACTGATGTTTTCTGACCAGCCCGGCATCTAGAAAAACCTCTATGGTGTTGTATATAGTTGCTTTACTGATGTGGTATTTTTTCTGCAGCATCAGTAGATAGAGGTCATCTACATTAAAGTGCTTGTCGTAATTGTATATCTCCTCTAAAATAGTGTATCTCTCAGGAGTGTTTCTCAGTCCCTTTTCTTTCAAGTAATTCCGCAAAACCTCCTTGATGACTTCTATACTTTTACTATTCACTTTGTTTTCCATAGTGGGCAAATTTAATTATTTTTTACGAAGTAACAATTTAATTGTATCAAAACCAAATTCCTACCTTTTTGTATTCAATAAAAAAACCGCAGAAGGCTCTGCGGTTTCTTGCTATTGATTTTTATTTTACAGGATTTCCTTTGAAATCTGTTTTGTAGTAACCAAATTTTTCTTGTCCATTGGATTTCAGTTTTCCTTTTATAGAAACATCTATCAAGTTCTTTTTAATTTCAATGGTATAAACATATTGGTATTCAAACTTCTCATCATCTTTGTATTTCTTCCAAGCATCATCTACTACTTTTTGTATTGTTTCAGCTGTTACTTCTTTAAAGTCAAATAACTCGTCTTCCAAACGGAAATCCTCTGGATTACCACCGATTACATCGATTTCCATAACCTCAGGAGCTTTCCATCCTGAATTAGAAGAATAACTGATTCCCTGCACTCTTCTTTTATCCTCATTGTCTTGGTAAACAATATTTACCATGAGTTCATCTAAATCATCTGTTTTAACCACTTTATCAGAATTTTTGGTAACCAGAAATCTTACTTCATCAGTTACTTTTGCATTTTCGCCAAGTTTTTCTACTACAATGTCATACCATTTTTTGGTTTGTGCTGGGTCAGAAAATATTTTGTAATCAACTTTTTCTTTTCCTGAAGCCTCATTTGCTGCTTCCTTTGCTGCATTTACAGCTTCTTTTGCTTTGTTACAAGATTGTAACCCCAGTAGTGATGCTGCTAAAATACCCGCAGCGATGAATTTTTTTGCTTTCATAATATTATTTTTTAAAAAATTATTCGTACAAATTTAAAAATTTTTTACAATATTTTTTCATTAAAATAGAAAGAAATGCCTATTTATATAGTTTTTTTTGGAGTGTAAGAGTAGGATTTTTAGGAATAGTTTGTTTTTCAATGTTTTAAATTCTAAAACCAAGAAAAATAACTTTTTTGAAAATGGAATTAAATAAAAAAGAAAAACTTTGATTATTAAAGCATTAATTCAAAAAAAAGATTATCTTTGCAGCGTTTTTGTGGGAAATTTTGGCGAAAACAGAGAAAATTTATACTTAACTTCTTCCTGATTTTTCAGTCCCACGCACCGCCAATACTGAGAAAAAAGGAATACAAAGTGATATTTTTATGTCAAAACAAGAAGAGGTTCTTATGAACCAAAATGTGGCTCCAGAGCAGTTTGACTGGGATTCTTTCGAGTCTGGTCTTAACGCTGAGGACAGAAAAGAAAAAAATGAATTAGAAGAAATCTACAAAGGTTCTTTGAATGACCTTTCCGAATCAGATGTAATCATCGGAAAAGTGGTAAGACTTACAGACAAAGAAGCTATCGTAGATATCAACTTCAAGTCTGAGGGAGTAATATCTCTCAACGAATTCCGTTACAACCCTGGCCTAAAAGTAGGTGATGAAGTGGAAGTAATGGTAGACAGAAGAGAAGACAAAACAGGTCAGCTTCAGCTTTCTCACAAAAAAGCAAGAACGCTGAAAGCTTGGGATAAAGTAAATGAATACCACCAATCTGGTGAAATCGTAAATGGTTTCGTGAAGTCTAGAACAAAAGGTGGTATGATCGTAGATGTTTTCGGTATCGAAGCATTCTTACCAGGTTCTCAGATCGATGTGAAGCCTATCAAAGACTACGACCAATTCGTAGGAAAAACGATGGAGTTCAAAGTAGTGAAAATCAACCCAGAGTTCAAAAATGTGGTAGTTTCTCACAAAGCTCTTATCGAAGCTGATATCGAAGGACAGAAAAAAGAAATCATTTCTCAATTAGAGAAAGGACAAGTTCTAGAAGGAACTGTTAAAAACATTACTTCTTACGGAGTATTCATCGACCTTGGTGGTGTAGATGGACTTATTCACATCACAGACCTTTCTTGGTCAAGAGTAAACCACCCATCAGAATTCCTTTCTGAAGGACAAACTGTAAAAGTGGTAATCCTTGATTTCGATGATGAGAAAACAAGAATTCAGCTTGGTATGAAACAGCTAGAACCACATCCGTGGGAAGCTCTTTCTGCTGACTTGAAAGTAGGAGACAAAGTAAAAGGAAAAGTAGTAGTTCTTGCTGACTATGGTGCATTCGTAGAAATCGCTCCAGGTGTAGAAGGACTTATCCATGTTTCTGAAATGTCTTGGTCTACTCACCTTAGAAGTGCAGGAGATTTCGTGAAAATCGGTGATGAGGTAGAAGCAGTAGTACTTACTTTGGATAAAGATGAAAGAAAAATTTCATTGGGTATCAAGCAATTAACTCCAGATCCATGGGCTGACATCCAGTCTAAATATCCAGTAGGTTCTAAGCACAAAGGAACTGTTAGAAACTTTACTAACTTCGGTGTGTTTGTAGAATTGGAAGAAGGAATAGATGGACTTATCTACATCTCTGACCTTTCTTGGACTAAGAAAATCAAGCATCCATCTGAGTTCTGCGCTGTAGGTGACAAACTAGATGTAGTAGTTCTAGAACTTGATACAGAAGCTAGAAGACTTTCTCTTGGACACAAACAATTGACTGAAAACCCTTGGGATAAATACGAATCTAAATACGCTGAAGGAACTGTACATACAGGAACTGCAGTAGATGTTTTCGATAAAGGAGCTCAGGTTCAGTTCGAAGATGCAGAAGTAGAAGCATTCTGCCCTTCAAGATTGTTAGAAAAAGAAGATGGTTCTAAAATCAAGAAAGGAGAAGAAGCTCAGTTTAAAGTAATTGAGTTCAACAAAGAATTCAAGAGAGTAGTAGTTTCTCACACAGGTCTTTTCAGAGATGAAGAAAAGAAAAATGTAAAAGAAGCTGCAGCTAAGGCTTCTTCAAGTGAAGAAAAAACAACTCTTGGAGACATTGATGCTCTTGCAGAATTGAAAAAGAAAATGGACGGAGGTAAATAATCCATTCCATTTCTAAATAAAAAATCCCGCTGCTGTTTAGCAAGCGGGATTTTATTTTGTCTTTATATATTACTCTAAAATTTCTTGTAATTCCAGCCAGCGCATTTCGTGGGCTTCTAATTGGCTGGTGGTTTCTTCCAGCTTCTGCGACAGTTCAGAAATAATATTGTAATCCGTTTCGTTATTCAGTTTTTCTAAAATTTCATCCTGTTTTTCCTTTAAAACTGGCATTTCTTTTTCTATGTTTTCCAATTCTTTTTGCTCTTTGAAGCTGAGTTTTCTTTTAGAATTGGTATTTTTAGTTTGTTTTTCTTCTACAGGTTTAGCAGGTTCGCTTTTCTTAATGTTTTTGTTTTGCGTTTGTTGGTCTCTGTATTCTGTGAAAGAGCCAATGAAATCCTTGATTTTTCCTTCGCCTTCGAAGACTAATAAATGGTCTACAATTTTATCCATAAAATACCTGTCGTGCGAAACAATGATGAGACAGCCCTGAAACTGCGCAAGGAAACTCTCCAGTACGGTAAGTGTAGGCAGGTCTAAATCATTAGTTGGCTCGTCAAAGATGAGGAAATTTGGGTTTTGGAAGAGTACGGAAATCAGATATAGTCTTCTTCTCTCTCCACCGCTCAGGTTAGAAATGGTGGTGTATTGTGTCTGCTCATTGAAGAGAAACATTTTTAAAAACTGTGATGCTGAGATACTTTTCCCATTTGTGAGAGGATAATATTCCGCGATGTCTTTCATGAAATCTATCATTCGTTGGTCTTCCTTGTAGGTAAGTCCTTTTTGTGAAAAATACCCAAATTTGATGGTTTCTCCTACTTCTATTTCTCCGCTGTCGTAGGTTTCCAGACCTTGGATGATGTTCAGCAGGGTAGATTTTCCTACGCCGTTTTTTCCTATGATGCCTACTTTTTCGCCTCGCTGAAACTGATAGCTGAAATTATCCAAGATGATTTTATCACCAAATTTTTTATTGATGTTTCTCAACTCCAAAATCTTTTTTCCCAGCCTTTTCATCCCAAAATCCAGTTCCAGTTCCTGTTTTCTGGTGTCCATTTTAGCTGTTTTTTCTGTTTTGTAGAAGGCTTCTATACGGCTTTTAGATTTGGTCGTTCTAGCTTTTGGTTGTCTACGCATCCATTCCAGCTCCTTGCGGTAGAGATTGTTGGCTTTGTCTATGGTGGCATTTAGGTTTTCTTCTCTTATACTTTTGTTTTCCAAATATTGTGCATAGGCACCATGATGAACATAGAGTTTTTTATCTTCTATTTCCCAGATCATGTCGCACACGCTGTCAAGGAAATATCGGTCGTGCGTTACAAGAAGCAGGGTGACCATAGCTCTGGATAGGTATTGTTCCAGCCATTCCACCATATCTACATCTAGGTGGTTGGTAGGCTCATCCATGATGAGCAGTGTGTGCTTGTGTTCCACTCTTGTTTCTATCAGGAGTTTGGCAAGGGCTACGCGTTTTATTTGCCCACCAGAGAGATTGTCCATTTTGGCGTTTAGGTCGGTTATTTTCAGCTGGGAGAGGATTTGTTTCATCTCGTTTTCCAGCCCCCATGCTTTTTGGTTTTCCATTTCTATGAACGCCCGCTCCATAAATTCGGAATCATCAGAAGTCAGCGATTTTTGGTAATTTCTCAATGCCTGCATAGGCGGCGAATCTAAGCTCATGATAAATTCTGTGATGGTCTGTTCGCTCTCAAAGTGTATTTCTTGGTCAAATAAAACCACCTGAATATCTTTATTGATGACTACTGTCCCGCTGTCTGCAAAGTCTTTGCCCATTAGGATATTGAGCAAAGTGGTTTTTCCGCTTCCGTTTTTGGCAACAATGGCGATTTTGTCCCCTTCATTGATATTAAAAGAAATATCCTCAAATAAAGTGACTATGCCATAAGTCTTGGTAAGATTTTCTACGCTGATGTAATTCATTTCCCTAAAAAAGTTGATTTAAAGTCCTTCCTGTTTCACCCACCAAATATCGGAAAAATAGAGCATAGTAGAAGTCAAATTTATTTTTTCTTTTAAAATAAATTTATTAATATATTTGATAATCAATTAGTTA
>JABCOA020000008.1 GCA_013333875.2 Flavobacteriaceae bacterium
GGTGCATTTTCCAGACTTTGCCGAATGCTGAGGCTCTGCTCCATTTTAGCAATGGCATTAAAAGCCTGTTTCTTCTCCGTATAGCTCTGTAAGGTCATCAGTGTTGTCGGCTGCAGAGGTTGGGATTTTGTTAATGCTTTTGAAATATTCTCCATATAGTTTTGGATTTTGTTTTACTTGGTTTACTTCGTTGTGGTACTTTTCAAAATTGCTTTCTCTGAACAAAGTCGTTGGGCAGAGGTAACCTGCCATAGCGGGATTGTTCTTCCATTGAATGGTTTTCAGCTGGATGACTTCCACGATTTCCTGCGGGGTAAATTCCGCCTTTAAAAGCGCTTTAATTTTGGTTAAATTACTCTTTATCGGTCGGAACTTAGAGCCTGTGATTTCGTTGAGGTTTTCTAATATCTCCAGCTCTGGCGTGTGTAGTTCGGCTTCCATATTTTCTAATTTAAAATTATCGTTTCTTCTACGAGGCTGTCTGCGAGCCTTTTGGCAAAATTCAAGTCTTTTTGTGCATTCAGAAAAGCGTTATAAAGACTTGTCAGCCTCTCGGCAGGGATTTTGTTAAAATCATCTTCTTTTGCTGCACGGCAGGCGATGCCTTTTACATATTCTACGCTTGGTTTTTTATTCATCTTTTCAAATACCCCGAAGATAGCCGCTATCAGTCTTTTTCTCTTTTTGTCCAGCTCTTGGGATGTTACCGAAGCTCTTTTGTTCAGCTCGTAATACAACTCGCTTATCAATCTGCTCTTGCTCTTTTTGATTCCTTGTAGAGCATTGCACAAGTCTTCGAGTTCTTGCACACTTAGCTCTCTACTGCTTTCAGTTCTGCCACCTGTGAAATTATAAATCACCTCGTGGCGCTCTTCTGTGCTCATTCCCTTTTGAGAGAAAATAGTCTGTAATTTTTTAATTGTTGCCATAATATTTAAACTTTGTCCAGTGTATTATTTTGCCCTTGAAGCTCTGATTGAAAAAATCAAAGAAATCTTCTACTGAGTCAAATCCATCATTTATTGCTAATTGCTCTACATCTTTGATTTCTAAACGCTTTCCATCAATAATTACTTCCACATAATTATATATTCCACCTGCTTTGCAAGGCGCTAAGTCTCTCTTATCTGAAAACCAGTTTATCTTCAATTCTTGAGTAGAAATAACAGCGATTTTTGGAGCAAATCGGAACATATTCTTCGTTCTAGAATTAATAAAAAAGTCTATATTTTTCCCTTCCTTCCATCGATTTTTTCTATCCTCTCGGATAGTATGTATTTTGGGATTTCTATCTATATTATCTTTAAGTTCATATTTCCCAGTCCTCCTGGCTTCAAAATCAAAAGGGTCTATACAATACTCTTCTAATCCTGCCCATATTTTCTCTACAAAATAGGTAGGCTTTCCATTGATTTTTGTTTTAAATGATAATGTCATATATATAATTTTGATTAAATATTGTGTATAATTTCTTTGAAAATTGTATTTGCTCCGCTCGGGGGCTTGAACCCCGATGCCTGCCTGTGCGGAAAGATTTTGAGGATTATTCTGTATACATGGCTTTTACAGCAAACATGCATGCCTCCTCTAATTTTGTTTGTGCAAGGGAAATAAGCCTTTGCTTTTCTCCACTTGCGGGAGAGGTGTTTTTATCGCCTCTCTGTTGTTCCAGCCCATCTATGATTTCCGCGATACGCTTCCTTGTGGTCTCTACTATCATCGGCTCCATTTCTCTGTTTCTTAGACCACACCTTTTCTGTCCTATTGTCATTTTAAATTAGTTTTAAAGGTTATTTAAATTACTCTTGTGGGAGCAGGAAACTCAAATCAATATCCTTTGAAAGTTCTGCGCTGGTCATGGATAAAGGCAGGTTTCTTTCCATCCCTACGCCATCTACTTCCCACGCTTCTATAAACCATTTGGATAGTTTCGGTTTGTAGGCATTCTGGATGATCTCCACTCCTTTCTGGAAGTCTGTATCTGGATAATCTCTATCGGCAATTTGTCTCAGCTCCAAAACTTTTTTACTATCCAAATCCCCTTTGCCGTTTCTTTGTAAAAGGCGGTAAATAGAGGCTACTAATTTTTTAGAGTTTTCATCCTTAACCAATGTCCCTAAGAACTTATGCACCATTTCCAAACCATATCCTGCCTCATCGGTGTAGCCGTCTGTAATTCGGTAGCCCAGCTTGATACTTTGCTTTCCATGAGTAATGGTGTGGCTTTGTTGGTTTTTAGCCTTAATGCCCATTGTCTCAATTTTCAGCTTCAAGTAATTTTCAAAAGTTCGGAAAGTGACCTCCTTTATTTTTGTAATATCATCCGAAACGCTTTTAAGAAGTTCAAACATTGTTGGCACCGTTCCTGCTGCCAAGTCTTCCAATGCTTTTAAATCTTGGGCTTTTTTCTCTTTCTTGGCTTTTTCCTCCTCTTTTAGTTGGTTTTGTAAAGCCTTTTTCTGCTCATCCGTGAGCTGTGTGATGTCTATTGCTGTCATAATCTTTTATTTTTTTGGTTCTAATTTCTTTTTTAAAGTTTTTGTAAGGATCCGCAGTCTTGCAGTTCTGGAGTAAGATTGCCAGCACTATGATTGCGAGCGTTCTATAAATCATCATAATAAAGGGTTATCAGTATAATGGAAACGAATGAAGTATAAGTAAGGGTAACTATTCCCCACATTATATCTTGCCGCCAGCAAAGAAAACTCAACAAAAGCCCTATTAAAGCGATTAAAAGAGTGCTTTCCTTTCTGAATATATCAAACAGTTTCAAGATATAAACAGCGTGGGCTAATAATAAAATCATAAGTGTTATCATCTCTTTTATTTTTTATAAATATTCTTGGTTTAATACTGAGTTAATCGCTGTTTTAGTTACCTCGTAGTCTTTATACTTTTCAAAGGCTCTGTCAGCTAAATCTTCATCTTTAATGGTCATTTTGAATTTTGCCATTCCTATATCCTCCAATCTTACCCAAATAGTAATAATTTCGTGTTCATCCTCAGGTTCTCTGGTTATCAATACTTGTCCTTTTGGTGTGTTGTGAATTATTGCAAAATCCTTATTCTGTTTTTTCATATCTCTTTATTTTTCTTGTTCTTCTAATAGTTCTTTTTGTTTTTCTAATAATTCATCCAGCTGGTGCTGTAGTTCTTTCCATTCGGCAAGGCTTTCGGCATCTTCCATCCGTGCCTCGGTCTCTTTTATCATTGCCTCTATTTCTTCTAAATTAGGCTCAAATAGTTCTGTCATGATGGTTGGTTTTAATTATAGTTAATTTTAATTCTTTTTCCTTTTTCTAACCCCTTCAGGTAGGCTTCTTTTAATGCTTCATCTAAAACATCTAATGCTTTTTTATAGTTTTTCATAGTTTCTGAAAGAGGTGGATTTTTGTTCTTTGGTGTCAATTTTTCAATTATTAAATCCATTGTTTTTTCCGCTTCTGTTTTCATGTGCTTTTAGTTATAAGGTTTCCATTTCATCCGCAGTGTCCTCATGAACACATCGTTTATTTTCTTCTCCAGCTTCTCGGGCTGGGTAAACTCTTCGTCCTGCAAAATCTTCGCCCGCTCATACTGGATATATATCCTTTCAAATGATGTAAATACCCGTTCGTATTGGCTGTCAAACTGCAAGACTTTTAATAGTATATCTTCTCTATTCATATTGTTTAATTTTGATATCCTTGTAATTCTTCGTATCTTTCTTCCCAGATAACATAAGGGTTTTTTATTCCGTATTTTCTTCCTTTGTTGTATGCTCCGTAAGCATCCGTTCTTACTTTCATGTTAGCGTCATGCATTATATCAAACTCTAATTGGTCTTCAGGGTTGTTTCCTCTTGCATGAGCTGTTATGATGAATATTTTTTTAGGGAATAATTTTCTTACTAATGTCAAATAATCTTGAAATGCATTTCGTCCTTTGAAGAAATAGGTTGCGGAGTCTATTACTACTACTTTTGCAGACTGCTTCTTTTTAAGACGCTGTACAAGCTCATCATAATTGTCTTTTACAGCATGAAAATTCCCTCTTACAGAGTCTATACCACATCTTTCCATTCTTAAAAAGAAATCATCATCATCTGGCTCTTCTTCTAATGAGTTATAAATGACTTTATAAGTTCTTGCAAATTCTGCAACAAGTTGCATTACAAAGCTACTTTTTCCGCTTCCAGATGCTCCCCAAATCAGCCAAACACCTTTGTCTTGTGGTGTAGAAAACACTTCTTGAAATTCTCCTGTAAAAGGAATGTAGTGTCGCTTAGTGTTCTTAATATTATCATAAGTAAGCGCTTGTTTTAGTTTAATTTCTTCCATGCTATAGGTTTGGTAGTTGTAATACTTTTCTTGCAAATCTTTCTGTCATTGGCTCTCCTGTTCGTATACTTTCTCTTTTTATAGGAAGCAGAGCATCGTGCAGTTCTCCGTAATTGTCACAATTATTTTGTAAAAACTTGACTAAACTTTTATCTTCAATATCATTTAAAAAGCCTTTAAATGATGTATCAATAGGACTTAAAACCCTTATCCCGAATTTTATTCTTCGGTAGAACTGTGGCATGCCTGCTTTGTTTTTCTTTTTCAGTGATTCTAGTTTGTCTGTCAGCTGGTCTGTCCCTATAAGGTTAATAGATACATATTTGTGTAAGTGGTCGTGTAATTCTTTGATATTACAGAGTGTCGCTATCTTCATATATTCAGCCTCATCAAAGATTAAGACAGGCTTTTCTCCTTTCATCCTTCGGGCTTTTAGGTTTTTGATAATATCACCCATTTTTTTAGATTTAGATTTACCATGCTTTAGTTTGAGAACATCTAAAATCTTATCCAAAAGGTCGGAGATATTATCCATAGAACCTACAGTGATTTTAAAGTTCTCTTTTGGGTTTTTGCTAACGAATTTGTCTGCAAAATAGGTTTTACCACATCCGGTCTCTCCAATAATTACCCTGGTATACCCAAACTCCTTAGATTCTTCCAGCGTGGCAATAATTCCCTTCATCTGGCTGGTGGGTATCGTTTTCCAGAGTTCCTGTTCTGCACTTTTACTGATAACATCAGCGAGCATTCTAAACCATTTTTCTGGGATGTCACCTGTGTTTCCTGCTCCAGCATTATATTTAAACTCTGAATTTGGTTTAAACATTTCCGACAAATACTCCTCGCTAACTCCCGACAGTCTGTGCATATCTGCACTATTCATTTCTCTTTCCTGCATAAATGCGAGGGTATCTTTTACAATCTGTTTTTTTTCTGTTATATCCATATCTTTTGTTTTTATAGGTATTCGTTTAAATCTACTTTATCTGATAAATATTCATCTTGTTCTTCTTGCCAAGATGTTTGTTTTCTCTCTTTGGTATTAGCTTCTATCTCTATTACTTTAGCTTTGGCTTGTTCTGCCGTTTTTAGCCTTGCTTTGGATTTTTGGTTTTTATGCTGTCCCAAACTATCCGTGAGCAAATGTTTTGCAAGGGTATCTTCTAGCGCTGGGTTATCCTGCATCATGTTACTTACTATTCTGCTGCTGTTTGCCCTTTCTTCTATGATGTAGTCTTCCACCTGCTCATTGTATGCGAATATTTTATGTAGTTCTTCTGCATCTCCCTCGGTTCTGTCATAGAGTGCCATTGGCTGGATGTATTTTTCTTGAAGCAGAAACTTGTTTTTATCATCAGAGGATACTACCAATATCTGACTGAGGTCAAAAGGATTGTATTTTACCTGCCAATTAGTATGTAGAAGCATTCTGAAAGCAATATCAAAGCTGTCGTAACAACGCTCCTCGCCAAGTATTACGGGAGTAATTCCCTGTCCCTCTAGTTTGCAGGTTCTCTTGGTCTGCATTCCCATTACATCAAGAAGGTATTCCGTTTCCATGTACCCAATATGCTCTTTTGGAGTTTTATCAAAGCCTTCCAGGTAATCCTTTAGGAGTTCTTTCCTCTCTGCATTTATCATTGCTTCTATCTGCCTGCAAACCCCTTTATAATCTGGAAAAGTGTGGCGTATTTTGTCCAAAAACTCTGTGTTTGGCTGGTTTTTACTTCCTGTTGTTACACCATATCCCGACCAGTTAGGAGCTAGTTTACAATGTTTTTCATTGAACCTTTTAAACCATGGCTCTATTGGTTTAGCCTTTGCATTTTTCACTTTTGCAGGAGTATAGTGCGTACATATCCCTATATAATTTGCCTTTAATTCCTTACCTCCGTATCGGTCTGACTGGAGCTGGTAAGGTCTGTAATACTCTCCAAAAAGCTCCTTTATATGCTGAAAAGCATTCAAGGTTGCTTCTTGTATCAGTTCGGGTGTTTCGTGGGTGCCTATAGCATAGCCCACGGGGTAATAATTGAACGGGTCTAATACTATCACCGCATTTACCCTGTTAGTATATGTGGTTACATTGTGTCCTTTGCTGTTTTTATCTGTTTTTTGATACAGAAGCTCTACATCCCAGCCGTCCAATGTCCAGAATAATAGCGGAGCAGAAGGTCTGCGGCGTTTGTTCTGCATTAGGATTTTATTTCTTAAATCTGTTACCCCATTACGCCCTGCAAAGATGACAAGCTCTCTTTCTTTTCTTCTGTTTGCGACTGTTCCTGCTGTTATTGCTTTCCAGCTCATACGCTCGGCTACTGCATTATACATCGTTGCAATTATCTCATTATCAAAGTTGTTATGTTTGGCTAAAAGTTCATCTATTAGAGCAGTCTGCTCATCTGTGACTACTTTTCTTGCGTTTGCATTCTGTAGTGTTCCAGGAATGAGACATGCATAGCCCTCTTTTTGGTATTGCAGCACCTTACGGCGGAGACTGTCCTTGTGTGTCGGTAGATTATGCGCTACTTGTGTAAAAGCATTGACATCATTACTCAGACTCTGCCAAATATCCATAGTTTTAGAGTTTAGTGCCTTTTTCATTCCTTTTCTATCGCTTTTTACCGAAATACAAGCATTTAGCACACTCGCATTGTGAGTGTAGAGTTCCACCTGCTCCGTTGTGAGCTTTTTTTCGTTTCGTTCCCCATATCGGTGGGAAGTGTAGAATTTAAAAGCCTCTCCATCTGTGAAATAATGTTTTGCAAAAAAACTTTCTTTTACTTTTTTAGGTGGATTGTCAAACTTTAGTGCCAGCATATCCTGCCACTCCTGTGATAGGCTTTTGTATTCTATCAAGGCGTCACTATTTAATGAAGCCCTACGGAGTCTCTTCTCACTACATGTATCTGAGTCCATACGCTTACGCAAAGCACGAGACTTGATGACACAAAGACTTTGTTCATCTTTGTTCTCGTCGGAAATCAAGAATTTAATCTTGACGCCCAACTTGTCGTTATAGTATTCGTATGGAGTTATTTCGTTCATTTTATTTTCTTATGAGCTTTCTGCTCTCTTTGTTCCCGCTGGGGACTCGAACCCCAGTGTATGCCCTTCGGGAGAAATCACTATATCTATGGTGTCCAATCAAAGTTTATAGTGATACTATCTATGAAAAAAACTGATTTTAGCATTCTCCTAATGGAAACTCAGCCTCCATGTTTCGCTCTGGCAGATAGCTGATCCTTTTGCTAGTCCATACTTTTATTCCTAAAAAATAGTAGTGGGTTCTGATTTCTTCTTTGTTGCTGCCTAGTGTGTAGTAGGTATATTCTACTTTTCTTAACATCTGTTTCATATCTATTGGTTTATAATTTCTTTTAATACTACATCAGTTACATTATTCAGTGCTTTTAGAGCCTTGTAGTAGTCCTTTTTTATATTCTCGGATGTCTCACTCTGGCGGTCGCCCCGCAGGCTCTTTCTTACTGTATCCGCTTCTACATTGTATTTTCTGCAGAGTTCAGATATAATGCGTTGGTTGTATTTATACTTTTTATTCATATCTTTGTTAATTGTATTGTTTGTATCACTTAACGGGACAAAATTATAAACAAGTTTTTAATTAACAAAATATTTTACAAACATTTTTATAAAAATACCATGTATGGAATCTTTACCCATTGAAAATCAGAGAGTAAAAAATGTTATAGATTTTACTACAAAAGGCAATGTTTTACAATTTAGCAAAGAAATAGGAATAAGTCAGCCTAGGATAAATAGGCTTTTCTCCATTGATACTAGAAGTGGAAAGTATCCTTTAGTGTCTTTTGAGATAGTTCAAGCAATTATAAACAAGTTTGTAAATATAAATGCAGAATGGCTTCTTACAGGAGAGGGAGAAATGCTAAAATCAGACAATAACACACCTGCTGTAGCAGAACCACAGTTACCTTCGGGTGTTCCTATGCTTCCGTTTGATGCATTTGCAGGGATAGGGACAGATGTAGAGGGAGTTAATCTGGACACCATAGAGGAGCGGTATGTAGTCCCTTTGTTTGATGGTATGAAGATGGATTTCATGATTTCTGTAAGAGGATCATCTATGTATCCTAAGTATAATAGTGGAGATGTAGTGGCCTGCCGTATGGTGCAGGAGCTTTTATTTGTCCAGTGGAACAAGGTCTATGTTTTAGACACCATCAGTCAAGGAGTAATCATCAAGAGGCTTAAAAAAAGCGATAAAGAAGGCTTTGTAATCTGTAAATCTGATAATGAACAATACGAGCCCTTTGAAATTCCCATGTCAGACATCAGAACTATTGCCTTAGTAGTCGGTGTAATTAGGCTGGAATAGAACAAAATGTCCTATTTTTTGTGTTTTCTTGGCAAAATCCCTGGTTAAAATCGCATAAATAATTCATTATTAGACACTTAATTAAAATAAGGGATATTTACAAAGGTAAATAGGGGTATATATTCTTTTGTTTAATGGTTGTTTAGTTGTTATTTTGGTATAATAGGGGGTAAGATTTTAATACTTTTTTCCGTTAAAAAGTTCCTCCATTAGTTCCTCCATTAGTTCCTCCAATATCAAAAAACATGCTTTTTTTATCATTTGTGGGTAGTGGTATGCGGGTGGTAATAGGGGTAGTTACTACCCTCATAAGACACTTGCTCCACGCTCAGTCCTATAAACAAAAAATGCCCTGTTTTTAGGGCTCTGGGAGTGTTTTTAGGGTATAATAATAGCCCTAATGGTAGTTAGGGCTATTTAATATGTAATTATCTTTATTTTTAATGGTAGTAAAATGGTAGTAAATAGAAGTTTTTGGACATTTTGTTTTTCCTCGTTTTTCGGGCTTTTTTCGGGTTTCTCCTTTTATTTATAGGCTTTTTCGGGCTTTTTTATTTACTATTCTTTTTAGACATTTTGTTTTACCCCCTATAGTTGCTTTTTCAAGAAATTCATCAAAGGTATCAGCTACTAATTCGGTATAAAGGTCA
>JABCOA020000009.1 GCA_013333875.2 Flavobacteriaceae bacterium
ATTTTTATAAATTGATTTAAAATGAATTACATAAAATTTTATTTTTTTTTAAAATAATTTTTCTTAGCATATGATTTATATTATATTTGCATCTTAAATTTTAAATAAAAAACAGAAGAACAAAAGAATTTATGATTTACAAAGTACGAGTTATTTTAGATGCAAAGGAGCAGATTTTTAGAGACATTGAGATTAGAGAAAAACAAACTCTTTGGAATCTACATTTAGGAATTAAGAGCGCTTTCAGCCTTCAGGGTGAGGAGCTTTCTTCTTTTTACTATTCTGATGACAGCTGGTCTGAGGGGGCAGCAGTTCCTTTAGAAGACATGTCTGATGATGGAGATGGAGACACGATGTCTGATGTGTACATGAGTGAGGCATTTCCAGAAATTGGAAGTAAAATGCATTTTAAATACGGGCTTTTAGACCTTTGGGAATTTTTTTGTGAACTTTTGGAAATTACAGATGAGAAAAACTCTGTGAATTATCCTATTACAGTATTCCGTTTTGGGAATGTTCCTCTGAAAGCTCCAAGTAAAAACGGTAGCTCTGCCGCTACGAAAAAACAACAACCATCAAATATCATGATGGATGACTTTGATTTATTAGAAGAAGAGGATTTCAGTTCTGAATTTGAAGACGGCTATGATGAGGAAGACGATTTCTCTAATGACTACTATGATGAGGGAGTAGATGAAGATAAGGACTACAAATAGTTAAAAACCAGCATATTATGAAAAAATATTTTTTGCTTATTTTATTCACTGTCTTTGCTATATCTTGCTCCAAAAAAGATTTAGTTTTTACAGGAAAAATCAATAACCCTGCACCACTGAGCAGAATGGAACTTATAGATGTTTCGTCCGTTGCCACGCTTCCTATTGCGAATATCGGTATAGATGAAAAAGGAAATTTTTCTGATACTATCAGTGTAAAAAAAGATGGAATCTACGCTTTGGTATACCAAGGAAAGGTAAATTTCTTATATCTAAAAAATGGTGAAAACCTCAATCTGGAAGGAAATGGCTCTACATTCCCTGAAGACCTGAAAATCAGTGGAAAAGGACAAGCAAACAATGAATTCTTGATTGAAAGTCAAAAATTCATCACTTCATACTTTTCTAAATTAAACCAAGCTGTTTTAGCAAAAAACGAAAATGATTTCATCAAAGAAATAGAAAAATACTCTGCTGATATCAATAAGAAATTAGATGAAATTGCTAAATCTAAAAATGCTGACAAGGATGTAATAGAATGGAAAAAAAGTGACCTGATGGTAAATCTTCTGATGATAAGTTCTCAGTATGAAATGATGCACGGACAGATGACCCAAAATCCTAATTTCAAAGTATCTGAAAAATTCAAAGAAAGTCAGAAAAAATTTGAAAAAGAATCTTTAATCAAAGAATTTCCTGCCTATAGACAGTATCTTTTAGGAAAACTAGAACCTGATTTCAGAAAATTTGCTACTCCTTTCCTTAATGATACTAAAACTACACAAACAGAGGTTTTCTTGAAGTTTTTAGAAACTAGAAAGGAATTTTCACAAGAGCAAAAAGACTATTTGGCTGCATATATTGCTACTCAATTTGACCTTCATCCCCAAAATGATAAAATAGATCAAGTTCTAAAAGCTATCAATGAAAAGGTAAAGTCAGAAAACATTAAAAAAGACTTAGAAAAAGTTCATTCAGCAATTGTAGGACCAAAAGTAGGTTCTGCATTACCAGAAGTAAACTTTACAAAACAGGATGGAAAAGCTTATAAAATAAGCGAACTTAAAGGAAAACCTACTTTGCTAATTTTCTATAGCTCTTTTGCTCCAAATATTGTACAATCTGCAGCTGCATTAAAAGAAATTACTGAGTTTTATAAAGCAAAACTAAATGTAGCCTATGTCAATATGGATGATGATGCAAAGCAGTTCCAAAAGACTTCTAAATCATTATTAAACGGCTTTACAGGAGTTAATCTTTATGCTAAAGGAGGGCTAAAATCTGAGGCAGCACAACAACTCCATATTTATGGATTTAAGCTTCCTAGTTTCATGATTTTAGATAAAGATGGAAAGGTTGCAAGTAAGACTGTTCTTGGACTTTCTAATATCCAACTGACAGAGCTTATTGATATTCTAAATAAACAAACAGGTCTGACTGCTCCTGTTCCTGAGGCTTCTGAAACAGAAGAGGAACATAACGAACACGATGGTCACGGACACTAATAAAAAAAGTTAAACGAATAAATAGAGTCCAATTTTTGGATTCTATTTATTTTTATAAATCACTTATATTACATGATAAATTTATACTTATTTAAAAAAGTTACACTAAACGGACTTAAATATTTTTTTTATTTTATCTGTTTATTCTTTATCAACCGTTTTATATTTTTTTCAGTTTATGGAAAATGGTCTCAGCTAGGAGAATATCTTTCTGATATTTTATATGCTTTTTTCATTGTAGGGCCTCGTTTTGATATATCCGCCATATGTTATGCTTTTCTTCCTTTGGCTGTTTTTTGGTTGTTTTCGCTATTTATTCCTAAAAGATTTACTACAAATTTTCAAAAAATCTATCTTTATTTCAGTTGTTTTTATCTACTTTTTGTTTTAGTTGTTTATGTTTCTCTTTTCATCATAGATTTTTTTTATTATCAATTTTTCCAATCACATATTAATATCTTATTTTTTGGAATATTTAACGATGATACGAAAGCTGTCCTAAAATCCGTATGGACAGACTATCCTGTATTCAAAATATTTATCATTTATGCTCTCTGCATCGTTAGTTTTCTATTTTTACACAAGAAAATTAAGAAAAACTTTAGCATAAATACTTATCCTGCATCAAAGAAAACTTTATTTCTCTTAGCTGTTTTTCCTCTATTCATTGCAGGAATGAGAGGAAGTTTAGGCGAATTCACACTCCGCAGGGAACACACTAATATAGGCACAAATGAGTTTATCAACGCTCTTTGCTACAATCCTATTTATGCCCTAAAATTCGCAAAAACAGAATTAAACGACAACCTTATCACTCCTGACATAGCCCAAGAATTAAAGGTAAATGGATTTAGTTCATTTGAGCAAGTAAAAGAAGTTTATCGCGAAAATATTATTGATGATTTTGACAGAGACTTGTATTCCAAAACAGCGCATAATGAGTTTTTAGAGAAAAATCCGCCCAACATCGTATTTATCCTTATGGAAAGTATGAGCAATCATTACTTTGAACTCCATTCCAAAGAGCTCAATCTTTTGGGTGATTTGAATGAAATTCTGCCCGAATTATACTATTTTAAAAATGGTTTATCATCTTTCAATGGCACCATATATTCATTAGAAAACCTTATGGTAAACACTCCGAAAGGCATCATCTCGCAGTCGCCTTATTTTGACACCTCATTCAGTTCATCCATTTCAAAGCCTTTCAAAGAACAAGGCTACGAGACTTATTTTATAACAGGTGCGCATCTTTCATGGAGAAACACAGACAAATTCATAAAAAAACAAGGTTTTGATATTATCAAAGGAAGCTCTCATATCAAACAAAAATTCCCTAACACCGAGGACTTCGCTTGGGGAACTCACGATGGCTATTTATTTGATTATATAAAAGACCAGCTTCAGCAGTCTCCTTCAAAGCCCAAAATGGTCTTTTCTCTCACTGTGAGCAACCATACTCCATATGAAATTCCTACTCATTACAAACCATACCCTATTAAAATAGATGCCATAAAAAATCTTCTTCGAGTGGATGAAAAAATGGCTTATGCTAATTTTTATTCCCACCAATATTCAGCTTCTCAACTGGCTAAATTTATAAAAGACATCAAAAATTCTCCTTTGGGAGAAAATACCATTATCGTAGCGACAGGCGACCATAATATCCGACAGGTATTCGAATACGATGATGAAAATTCCTTCCTAAAACGCAGTGTACCAATACTTTTCTACATTCCAGAAAAATACAAACCTGCCTTTTTCGATTCCTCTGTGATGGCCTCTCACAAGGACATCTTCCCTACTATATTTAATTTGAGTTTGTCCAACCAAAAATATATCTATTCTGGAGATAATTTGTTTAAAAAATCGCCAAACTACCGCTTTGCAATCAATGAATATAATTTCATAGCCGATTCCATAGGGGTGATTTCTTACGAAAACGGAAGTCCTGCTTACTACACTTGGAAAGACAAAAATAAAAGGAAATTGAGTTTAGATAATATTCAAAATCCACATGCTCAATTTATGTTAAAAAAAATGAGGGCTTTTTCTGCCCTACAAACCATCCAAATTTATATGGATATAGAAAAAAATAAATAAATTTAAGTATATTCGATTCCTATAAAAATACTGAATGAAAAAAAATAAAAATCTAATTTTAGAAAACATCAAACTAACTTCTGCTGGTGCGAAAGGAGTTTCTGTTGGAAAAACTGAAGATGGCAAAACTGTGCTTGTCTCTGGAGCAATCCCTGGTGACACCGTGAATGTTCGTGTAAAAAAGGCAAAAAGCAAATATTACGAAGCAGAAATGGTAGAAATTTTAGAGCCATCTCCGTTTCGGATAGAGCCAGAGTGCATTCATTTCGGTGTGTGTGGAGGATGTAAATGGCAAAATATGAGCTATGAAAAACAGTTGGAATTCAAACAAAATGAAGTTCTTAACAATATTAAAAGAATAGGCGGTATAGAAGATTTTGAGTGCATCCCTATTCTCGGTGGCGAGGAACACTATTTCTACCGAAATAAAATGGAATTTTCGTTTTCCAATGCTCGCTGGCTGACTTCGGAAGAGATAAAATCCGACACAGAAATAGACAACAAAAACGCTCTTGGTTTCCATATTCCTGGGCAGTGGAGCAAGATTTTAGACCTAAAAGAATGCTATCTGCAAGAAGCACCATCCAACGAAATTCGTCTGGCAATCAGAGATTATGCGATAAAAAACAATCTTGATTTTTTTGATTTAAGAAATCAAGAAGGCTTTCTGCGAACACTGATGCTTCGCCAAAATTCCAAAGGAGAATGGATGATTCTCATTCAGTTTTTCCGAGAAGAAAAAGAAAATAGAGAAAATTTATTGAACTTTATTTTGGATAAGTTCCCTCAAATCAATACTTTACTCTACGCTATTAACTCCAAAGGAAACGACAGCGTGTATGATTTGGACATTCAGACTTACTTTGGTGAAGGATTTATCTTTGAAGAAATGGATGGACTAAAATTTAAAATTGGGCCAAAATCTTTCTTTCAAACCAATTATAAACAAGCCCTAAATCTTTATAGAAAAACTCTGGAATTCGCTGATATTCAAGAAAATCATGTAGTGTATGACCTTTATACAGGGACAGGGACAATAGCCCAATATATGGCAAGACACGCCAAGGAAGTGATTGGAATAGAGGCCGTTCAGGAAGCGATAGATGCAGCGATAGAAAACGCTGAACTTAACGGACTGAATAACTGCACTTTCTACTGCGGAGATATGAAAGAAGTCTTCACAGAAGAGTTTCTGGCGCAACATCCGAAGGCAGATGTCCTAATTACCGACCCTCCACGAGATGGCATGCACCCAAAAGTAATAGAGCAGATTCTAAAACTTTCGCCAGAAAGAATCGTTTATGTAAGCTGTAATTCTGCGACGCAGGCAAGAGATTTAGCCCTAATGAAGGAGCACTACAATGTAGTAAAAATCCTTCCCGTGGATATGTTCCCACAGACGCACCATGTGGAAAATATTGCTCTTTTAATAAAGAAATAATTTTTTCATAAAATAAAAATGCAGCCCTAAGAGCTGCATTTTTTTATTTCATATCATACATGACTAGCGCAGTCACGAGTTTGGGTTCTATGTAAGTACATTTTGGAGGCATTTTCAAGTTTTTATCTGCGATTTCTACTAAATCAGAAAAACTCACAGGATGCACCCCGAATGCCACTTTATATCCCTCATTATCAACCTTTTCTTTTAGTTTTGTGATTCCCTCCACGCAAGAGCTTCCCCGCAGGTAATCCACTCGCTTGGTGGTTTTCAAATCATCTATTCCTAAAATCGGACTCAGTATATATTTGTCCAGCAGATAATGGTCTATAATTCCCAAACACTCTTCACAACAGCATTCTTCCTTTAGTGTAAGTTTATAAAACTGTCCATCTAAATAAAGACTTATAAAGTGCTTTTGCTCTGGATAATATGGGTTTTCCCCTTTATTTTCAATGATAAATTTATCCTCCAGCTGATGCAAAAACTGCTCTACTGTCAGACCATTCAAATCTTTGACAACCTTATTAAAATCATTAATTTTAATCGATTGGTCAGAAACTATGAAACTATAAACAAAGTTATATGGCTCATCTCCAACATGATTAGGATTTTTATCCTTTCTTCGCTCAGAATAGAGCGCTGTAGAACCCATTCTATGATGCCCATCAGCAATGTAGAAAGCCTCTACTTTTGCTAAGATTTGTTCATATTTTTTCAAGGTTTCTTCATCTTGAATTTTCCAAACACGATGTTTAGTTCCCTTGCTGTCTGCATATTCCAAAACAGGATTTTTCCTTTCTTCCTCACTCATAAGAGCCTCTAATTCAGCATTTGAAGAATAGGTCAAAAGCACTGGTTCCGCTTGGAGATCCACACCTTCCAGATACTTAGACAGTTTTTCTTTTCTGTGCGTGAGTGTTTCTTCGTGCTTTTTAATCTTTCCCGAATTATAATCTTCTACGGAAACCAATCCTAAAAGCCCTCTGAAAACACTGCCATCAGGCAATATTTGACAATACAAATAATATCCTGATTCCTCCTCCTGATGCAGGTTGTGATTTCTCAGCAACTCCTCATAATTCGCCCTCACTCTACCCAGATTCTGCTCCAAATTCTGAGGTTCACCAGACAAATACGGTTCCACCATTCTCACATAAGAAAACTCTCTCTCGGCTTTCTTTGCGATTTCTTCATGAGTATAATTACTCAATGGGCGTGTAGGAAAACTTTTTATATATTCCCCATAGGGCGTTATCCCACGAAATGGCTTGAATACGGGCATAAATCTTGTTTTTTATGCTTTAATAATGATTTTAAATGGATCTCATTACATCTACCAATACCTGTACACTTTCTATTGGTAAGGCATTGTACATACTTGCTCTGTATCCTCCCAAGTTTCTATGTCCATTTAGACCATTGATTCCTGCTTCTTTCCAAGCTTTATCAAACGCTTCTTTTTTAGATTCATCTAAAAGTTTGAAAGAAACATTCATATTAGAACGGTCTTCTGGACGGCAGAAACTCTCAAATAATGGGTTTCTGTCTATTTCATCATAAAGAAGTTTTGCTTTCGCATTATTTCTCTGCTCTGCTGCTGCTATTCCACCATTTTTTTCAAGGTGCTGTAATGTAAGCAAACTCGCATAAATAGGGAATACAGGAGGTGTATTAAACATCGCATCTTTGCTGATGTGAACCTGATAATCTAAATAAGAAGGAATATCTCTTCCTGTTTTTCCTAAAATATCCTTTTTCACTACTACCAAAGTAGCTCCAGCAGGTCCCATATTCTTCTGAGCACCAGCATAGATAAGGTCAAACTGAGAGAAATCTATCTCTCTACTGAAAATATCCGAAGACATATCGCACACTAGAGATGTTCCCACTTTCGGGAAAGATTTCATCTGTGTACCGAAGATAGTATTGTTAGAAGTACAGTGAAAATAGTCATATTCTGCACCCACAGTATAGTCTTTTGGGATGAAAGAATAGTTTTCTTCTTTAGAAGAACCTACGATATCCACTTGTCCAAGTCGTTTAGCTTCTTTAATTGCACCTGCTGCCCAAGTTCCCGTATCTGTGTAAGCTGCCTTCCCTCCTACTTTCATCAAGTTAAAAGGAACCATTACAAACTGTAAAGATGCTCCTCCTCCTAGATAAAGTACATCATAATCATCTCCTAATTTCATTAGTCTTTTTACGATGGCTCTAGCCTCGTCCATTACTTCGATGAAATCTTTACTTCTGTGAGAAATCTCAAGTAATGACAATCCGATACCATTAAAATCCAAAACAGCTTCTGCTGATTTCTGGAAAACTTCTTGCGGCAAAATACACGGTCCTGCGCTGAAATTGTGCTTTTTCATTGTTTTTAATTTTTATATACGAATTTTAAATTTTTTACTAAACTAAACTTGGGTTTAAAGGTAATTATTTTTCTGCATTCTTCCAAAAGAATTGGGAAAATTATTCTCCATGCATGAACGCCTTCTTCGTGAGAAGCTGCTCCTCTGTCTCCACATGGTCTTCATCTGGCACACAGCAGTCCACAGGGCACACTGCAGCGCACTGTGGCTCATTATGAAAGCCTATACATTCCGTACATTTATCCGTTACTATAAAATATGTATCATCGCTCACTGGCGGCTGCGCCTCATCCGCATCCAAAGTAAGTCCCGAGGGAAAAGTTATCATTCCTGATAATATAGTCCCATCTGAAGCCCTCCAATCCACTGCACTTTCATAAATGGCATTGTTGGGACATTCAGGCTCACATGCTCCACAGTTGATACATTCGTCCGTTATTTTGATAGCCATTAGTATTATATTTTTTAATTTTGCACAAAGTTAAAAACTTTATTTATATAAAAACAATATTTATGAAAAATGATAAAATAGTTTCCTCTTTATCGCAGCTGGGCGATTTTTTAAATCAATTTCTCTCTGCTAAACCAGAGAATTTCAATGAAGAAGAAAGCAAATTCGCTTCCTTGATAAGAAAATCCGAAATAGAAAATCCTTGGTTTACAGAAGAAAGCGTAAGATTTTGCCTAAAAAGCTGGGCGAAAAACCTTACCGAAGAGAAAATATCTGCTTGGACTGGTCAATATCATTTTTCTTCCACTCCGAAAAAAATCGGGCTGATTCTCGCTGGAAATATCCCTCTGGTGGGCTTTCATGATGTTATCTGCGTTTTGCTAAGCGGAAACATTCCATTGATAAAACTTTCCTCCAAAGACAGGCTGATTTTACCTTTTTTACTTAATAAATGGAACGAGCTCAGCGGTGGGATTTTGGAGTTTCATTTTGTAGAAAAATTAGAAAATTATGATGCTGTCATCGCTACGGGAAGCAATAATACGGCTAGATATCTGGAATATTATTTCAAAGATGTGCCGAACATTATTAGGAAAAACAGAACTTCTATTGGAGTTTTAAAAGGTGATGAAACCAATGAGGAAATCCAAGCTCTCGCGGAGGATATTTTCCGATATTTTGGGCTGGGCTGCCGAAATGTTACCCGACTTTTCATTCCTTCTGAAATGCCTTTGGACAGATTGTTTGAGAATTTCATCAATTTTATAGAAATCATCAATCATAACCAATACGCCAATAATTACGATTACAACAGAGCCATTTACCTGCTGAACCAAGAGCAGTTTTGGGATAATAATTTCGTAATGCTCAAAGAAGATGAAAAACTTTTCAGTCCGCTGTCCGTCATCAATTTCAGTCGATACGAAACAATAAATGATGTCCAAAATTTCCTTTCGAAAAACGAGGAAAACATTCAGTGCATTGTAGCAAATTCTACACTTGAAATCTCTTCGGCTATCGGCTTTGGAGAGGCGCAGCACCCTGAATTAGACACCTATGCTGATAATGTGGATACGATGCAGTTTCTATCAACATTATAGATATTATCAATAAAACTAAATTACCAATATTATTTTTTTATTTATATTTGCCAGCTATTTTTTTAAAAAAAATTAAACAAAAACAAAAATATGAATAAAAAAATTTTATTAACAGCTTTATTATTAACAAGTTATGGTTTATTTAATGCTCAAACAGGGAGAGTAGGTATCAACACAAATTCACCTTCTTCCACACTAGATATCAATAGTATATCTAGTGATGCTAACAAGGGAATTATGATACCAAGAGTAACTGCTGCAGAGATGGTTACTATGTCTAGCACCTTGACAGACAAACAAAACTCTCTTTTAACTTACCTAAACGAAACTATGCCTGCCGCTAATAGAAGTGGTAAATTGGAATTTGTCTATGAAAAAGGGTATTACTATTACACACATTCAGAAGGCAAATGGAGAAGACTCTACCCTACTGGTTTTGAGAAAATTATAGAAAATAACAAAACTGGATATAGAATCATTGGTAACAACTCAGCAAACTACGGAGATATAGGAAAATTTGCTGTAGATGCTAGTTATAGCAGCCAAGCATCTACTGTAAAAGGTGCTACAGGAGATTATTCTTTTGCTGCTGGGTTTAATACAACAGCTTCTGGAAATTATGCTGCCTCTGTAGGTTCTCTAAATACTTCTCAAGGAGAAGGATCTTTTACTGCTGGAGTAACAAACAAAGCAAATGGAAAATTTTCTCTCGCTTTCGGAAGAAACAGCATTGCTACAGGAGATTATTCACTAGCGATAGGAACATCTGATACAACACCAATAGCACCAAAGACAATTGCTATCTATGCGGTTGCAATAGGACAAAACGCCAAAGCTGGAGCCAACCACGCAGTAGCCATTGGTAATGGGGCAACTGCAAGTGGAGAGAATGCAGTAGCTTTAGGATATATGGCTAAGGCTACCAGTAATTATGCACTAGCTTTTGGTTCCAATGCAAAAGCAACAGATGTTAGTGCTGTGTCTATCGGATACGAAACAGAAGCACATTCTAACACTTCTGTAGCTTTAGGAAGACAATCAAAAGTAGATACTAACTCTAACTTTGCTGTTGCCATAGGATACGCCAATGTAGTAGAAAGTGGTAGCCCATACGCTGTTGCTATGGGTGGTACTACTGTTGCTAAAGGTGTGGCAGCTATAGCTATGGGGTCAAATGTATCTACAAATGGTACAACAGGAGAAATAGCTTTAGGAGCAAATAGTACAGTAGGTGCTGCTAAAAAAAGAAGACTAAATGTAGGGAATGGAACATCTGACACAAATTTAGCTGATGCATTTACTATTCTTGTCGATGGTAGAACAGGAGTTGGGTTTGATAACTTCGAAACTACAGCCAGCAAAACAAAATTACAAGTAAATGGAGGGATAAAAGTAGGAAATGAATCTACTTGTAATGCTGATAATGAAGGAACTATTCGTTTTGATTCTACAAATAAAGTTTTCGAGGGATGTACAGGAACTGCTTGGGTTAAATTACACCAATAAAAGCCATTCAGTAAAAATCCATCAGGAATTGCTTTTCCAAAAAAATACTTATATTTGTAGAATTAAATTTAAAAACAAAAACTTTTATGGAATTTACAAATCAATTGGTAGCAATGTCCACTGAAGAGCAAAAAGCTTCTTTTTATAGAAAAACTTATATACATGTGGCGTTGGCTATTTTGGCTTTCATCTTTGTAGAAACTGCTTTACTAATGGTAGTTCCTGCTGAACTTATCATGGGAATGGTTTCTCAGAAGTATGTATGGTTACTAATCATCGGTGGATTTTGGTTGGCTTCTATGTTGGCTGAAAAATGGACTATGGCGAGCAGCCGCTCTATGCAGTATGCCGGATTAGGTTTTTATGTGCTTTTGGAAGCAATTATCTTCCTTCCTATGATGTACATCGCCCTTGTTTACACTGGTAGTGGCAAGGTTATTTTACAGGCAGGATTGATTACTTTCATGCTATTTTTAGGGCTTACAGGTGTGGCTCTTACTTCTAAAAGAGATTTTTCTTTCTTAAGAAGTGTGTTAATTATCGGAGGGTTTATTTCTCTTGGGTTAATCGTTGCAGGAATGCTTTTTGGGTTCAATCTTGGACTTTGGTTCTCTGTTGGAATGGTTTTCCTGGCAGGAGCAAGTATTCTCTACCAAACTAACCAGCTCAAAAATGTCTATACAACAGAACAATATGTAGGAGCTTCATTACAGCTATTCTCTTCTGTAATGCTTCTATTCTGGTATGTTTTGAGAATTTTAATGAGCAGAAAAGACTAACAATATATTTCTGAAACACGGGAGTCGGGAGGCTAAATCTTGATTCTCGTGTTTTCGTTTTTTTATTTTTTATTTAACCAATTTATTCTAAATATTATGTCATACGGACTTTTAAAAGGAAAAAAAGGAATTATCTTCGGAGCTTTGGATGAAAACTCTATCGCTTGGAAAGTAGCAGAAAGATGCCACGAAGAAGGTGCTAAATTTGTACTAACTAACGCTCCTATCGCTATGAGAATGGGAGAAATCAATAGTTTAGCAGAGAAAACAGGTGCGGATATCGTTCCTGCTGATGCGACTTCTATGGAAGATTTAGAAAAATTATTTGACCATGCTATCGCAAAATTTGGGAAAATAGACTTCATTCTACACTCTATCGGGATGTCTGTGAATGTAAGAAAAGGAAAACACTACACAGAGCTCAACTACGACTGGTTGGAAAAAGGCTGGGATGTGTCTGCGGTATCTTTCCACAAGGTGATGAAACTCGCTTGGGAAAAAGACTGCATGAATGAGTGGGGCAGTATCCTTGCGCTTTCTTACATCGCGGCTCAGAGAACTTTCCCTGATTATAACGATATGGCGGATAACAAGTCTTACCTTGAAAGCATCGCTAGATCTTTCGGATATTACTGGGGTGAAAGAAGAGTGCGTGTCAATACTATTTCCCAGTCGCCTACAATGACTACAGCAGGACAAGGAGTGAAAGGTTTTGACGGGTTCATTAAATTTGCAGAAGATATGTCTCCACTAGGAAACGCAACTGCTGCAGAATGTGCTGACTACTGTATTTCCCTCTTCTCTGACCTTACGAGAAAAGTAACAATGCAGAATCTCTTCCATGATGGTGGATTTAGCAACACAGGAGTTTCCACAAAAGTAATGGAAAGATACAACAAAGGATAATTTTCCAAAATAAATAAA
>JABCOA020000010.1 GCA_013333875.2 Flavobacteriaceae bacterium
AAGGAAAAAGGATTTCCTAAAAATACTACAGAACATATCGTAGCTACCACGGGTTCTATACAGGCTATCATACTTGCCTTTGTAGGGCCTATAATTCCTACGCCTGACAGATAAAACAGAAACGCAAAGATACTTCCCAAAAGGACAATCAGTAATAAAAATACGATTACTACAATATCTACCTTCACGGGCTGTTCCCATGGTTTCGCTGTTATAGAAAGAGCGATTCCACCGATGAACATTCCCCATGCGATGACCACTGCCGTTCCATATTTCTTTAAAATCTCTGCTGGCTGCACTGTGTATATAACCAAAGTAATCGCCGAGAGCATTCCCCAAAACAGCGCTACAGAAGAAACCTTCAAAGTGTTCATATCTCCATGTGTGGCCAGAATAAACACGCCCAAAAGGGATAAAAACAAAACGACGACTTCATAAGGCTTTGGTTCTCTTTTTTCTTTAAAACAAACATAAAGCAAAATAAGCGTAGGCCCAAAATACTGAAGCACCGTGGCAATGCCTGCATTAGAATGCTGTATCGTAGTGAAATAGGTATACTGTGTTCCCAGCATACCAAAAACCCCAAAGACAAAAATCCTTATCAAATCTTTAGTATTTCTAAAAATATCAAAGATTTTATTTTTATCCTTGGCATAAAGATAAACCAGCAAAAAAACACCTGCCAGCAAAAGCCTGTATGGAGTCAGCCAGTCAGAAGTTACTCCTTTCTGCAAAAACAAAAACTCCGCAAAAGCCCCATTTATCCCCCACAGTGTAGCACCAATAGTAGTATAGATAAATCCCTTTTTCGATTGATTCATTTTTTTATTATCCCTAAAATTATTTTATCTAAATATATGGTCAAAATAAAAATTCATCTAATCCAAAAATCTATATGCCACGATTTTAAAATCAAAACTCACAGGTCTGAGACTCGCCAGATAATCTACTCTTAGATATTTCTGAGATGAATACTCCTCCACCAGCTCGCCATTTTCATTATAATTAAAATTATTATTGGGAAGTTTGACAGAAGCTATCATTTCTCCTTTGTGCATTCCTTCTACCCAGCCTTTTTCATCGTCTAGTTCTATTTCGGACAGCAGATCTGTTATGCCCTGTTTAGTGTTGTATTCTATGTATTCTTTCATTTTAATTTAGCTTTTGAACAAGTTTTGTAAATTCTTCTTCACAGTTTTTCTCTTCGTAAAGGATTTTATAAATATGCTGCACGATAGGAGCATCTATCTTATTGTTTTTAATAATCTGATAGATTCCATTAGTAGCGTAGTAGCCCTCCGCCACCATACTCATGGACTGGATAGCCGATTTCACCGTGTAGCCCTTCCCGATGTAGTTCCCAAACATTCTGTTTCTACTGAACAACGAGTAAGCCGTAACAAGCAAATCCCCAATATATGAACTTTCATTGACATCTCTTGGCTCTGGATATACCGCATCTAAAATTCTTTCCAGCTCCCGAACGGCATTAGAAATATATACCGCTTGGAAGTTGTCCCCATAGCCCAGCCCATTGGCCATTCCTGCGCCTATCGCATAGATATTTTTGAGGACTGCGCTGTACTCATTACCCAGAATATCATTACTTTGGTTAATTCTGATATATCGTGAAGACAATAAATCGCTCAGCATCTGAGTGGTTTCCTTGCTGGCAGCCGCCACAGTAAGGAAAGACAATCGCTCCATGGCAACTTCTTCCGCATGGCACGGCCCTGCAAGAACGGCTTGGCTTCTGTATCCTATATTAAAAGTATCACGGAGATAATTCGCTACAATATCATTATGCTTTGGGACAATTCCTTTAATCACCGAAGCAAATATCTTCCCTGAATAATCACAAGTCATCTTCTCTATAGTATCCGCCAAATAGATAGACGGCGTCGCTAGAATAATCACATCGCAGGCTGTCACCAGCTCATTGATATCCATTGTCAAAACCAATCGGTCTGGGTTAAATTTCACTGCGGTAAGATAGTGCGGATTGCTCCCTTGTGAAATCAGAGCCTCCCTTGTGCCATCATTACGAAGCAGCCAATGCACTTTTTCGCAGTTTTCCATCAGCATTTTTACTACTGCAGTGGCGAAACTACCACTTCCGATAACTCCAACTTTTGGTAAATTTTTGTTCTCAGTCATATCGTTTTTCATTTAAACCACAAAGGTAAAGAAAAAAATCAAGCCTTTGAGACTTGATTTTTAAAACTATTGTTTGATATTTTATAACTTTTCAAGTTGTCCTACTTTTTGCCAGTTTTTATCAACTTTCAGTGATACTGCTATATAAACTTCCTTTTTAGAAGATTTAAAAACAGTTCCCTGTTGAAGCTGAGCATTTATTTCATTTGGAGTTAGTTTGTAAATTGCACCTGTAATAGGGTCAACAACTAAACCAATAATTCCACCAAAAACAATGTTTCCTATATACCAAGCATTAAACTGCTTAGTCAGTTTAGTTTTGTATGGTTCATATCCTTCTAATCTTATCTCCACTTCATACTCTCTTTTTCTTTCTAATTTTGTTTCAAATGGAGTTTTTCCCACTTCTGTTTCATCAATGAAAACAGTGGCATTTGTAGGTGTACTATCAAATTTGACAGTTTGTCTACTTCCTGAAACGATAGTTGCGCAGCTGCTTAAAAAAAAGAGAGAGGCAACTCCCAATAACATAATTGTCTTTTTCATAAATCTTTATTTTATTATTTTAAGTTTGTATTGTTTTAGTTCTTCTACATTACCATCATAAAAATAAAAGTCTAATTCCATTCTATGGCATGAGCTCCATAAATCAGGATAAGTAACTTTGGTTATTTTAACTATATTAGCTCCGTTTTCTCGTGCCATTTTTCTAGCTTTTATCAAATTAGAATCATAGTCACAATCTACTGAAAAACCAGTATCTCCATATCTTGCTGTTCCTATTTTAGTTGCTCCTGCAGGTACATCATGCTGTATTAACAGGAAAGCCACTTTTTCATTAGATGTCAAAGCCTCTCTTCTATTATCAAAATTACTTTTAACTCTTGCTCCACAGCTCAATAATGTTCCCAATAACATTATTAATAAAATATTTATCCTCATATCAAAATAATTTATATCCGTAAAAATTAGACGACAACCTTTACAATGTTTAAAGGCTATTTATTGCCAATAAATTTTCGTACAAAAGTACCTTTTTGGTTTCAAAAAACAACATATAAATTTGTGATTTTAATCATAATAATGAGAGCTCCTATGGAGGAAAATTTTATATATAGAACATTAATAATTAATAATTAACAAATCAAAACCCTGCAATCACTTTTGGATAAAAACAAATAACAACAAAAATCCTTCAAAATTGAAGGATTTTATTTTTGGATTTACATTTAAATTTTAAAATAACCATTTAGACCCGCCATAAGGATTCTATGAAAAAGATCAATAACAAGGTTGGATTATTCAGCAGGTCTAAATGGTCTTTATAACATTATAACAATTACTCTGCAGGTCTGAAAACCAGTTTGTTATCAAAACAATCTACAGTCACTCTCTCGCCTTCTTTTATATTTCCAGCCAAAATCTCTTTTGAGAGTTTATTCAGAACTTCCTGCTGCACTACTCGTTTCAGTGGTCTAGCTCCAAATGCTGGGTCGTAGCCTTTTTTCAGAATGAAATCTATCGCTTCCTGTGTTGCTGTCAATATGATATTTCTGCTTTCCAGCATTTTGTTGATTCCTCTTAGCTGGAACTGAACGATTTTTCCGATTTCATTGTAGTTCAATGGTTGGAACAACACCGTTTCATCTATTCTGTTGAGGAACTCTGGTCGTAGAGTTTGTTTCAACAAGTCAAATACCTCTTCTTTGGTTTTTTCAACAATTTCAGTTAAATTACTTTCATTAATTTTCTCAAAATTCTCCTGAATGATATGAGATCCAAGATTGGAAGTCATGATGATAATCGTATTTTTAAAATTCACTACGCGACCTTTGTTGTCGGTCAATCGCCCATCATCCAGCACCTGAAGCAAGGTATTAAACACATCTGGGTGTGCCTTTTCTACCTCATCCAGAAGCACCACAGAATATGGCCTTCTTCTCACTGCCTCAGTCAGCTGTCCGCCCTCATCATAGCCTACATACCCTGGAGGCGCTCCTACCAATCTAGAAACAGAGTGTTTCTCCTGATATTCAGACATGTCAATACGGGTCATATTATTTTCATCATCAAATAAGAACTCCGCCAAGGCTTTCGCTAATTCAGTTTTACCAACTCCCGTAGTTCCGAGGAAAAGGAAAGACCCAATAGGTTTTTTCTCATCATTCAGTCCCGCTCTGTTTCTTCGGATAGCATCAGCTACGGATTGTATCGCCTCCTCTTGCCCTACTACTCTTTTATGGAGTTCATCTTCCAAATGAAGCAGTTTTTCTCTTTCAGACTGAAGTAGTTTAGTCACTGGAATTCCTGTCCATTTCGCCACCACTTCAGAGATGTTTTCTGCGGTAACTTCCTCTTTCACCAGCTCATTCTGCTGATTCTGCATCGCCAATTCCAGTTTTTGAAGCTCGTCCTCCTTTTCGCGAAGTTTTCCATATTGTATCTCCGAAACTTTTGCATAATCACCCATACGCTGAGCTCTTTCAGCTTCTAATTTCAGGCTTTCAATATCTTTTTTAATCTGAGTCAAATCCTCGGATTTCTGCTTTTCGCTGAGCCATTTTGCGTTAATTTGGTTTCGCTCTTCAGTGATTTTCGCAATATCTTCTTTCAGATGGTCTATTTTAGTCTGGTTGCCCTCTCTGGAAATTGCCGCCAGCTCTATCTCCATCTGCATAAGTTTTCTGTCTAAAACATCCAATTCCTCTGGTTTGGAATTGATTTCCATTCTTAATTTTGCAGAAGCTTCATCAATTAGGTCAATGGCTTTATCTGGTAAAAATCTATCTGAAATATATCGCTGAGACATTTCTACCGCGGCGATGATGGCTTCATCTTTTATTCTAATCTTGTGGTGGAATTCATATTTGTCTTTGATTCCACGAAGAATAGAAATCGCTGATTCTGTGTCTGGCTCTTCCACCATTACTTTTTGGAAACGGCGTTCCAGAGCCTTGTCTTTCTCAAAGTATTTTTGATACTCGTTAAGCGTTGTCGCACCGATAGAACGAAGCTCTCCTCTCGCCAAAGCTGGTTTCAGGATATTCGCAGCATCCATCGCTCCCTCACCACCGCCTGCGCCTACAAGGGTGTGAATTTCATCGATGAAAAGGATAATCTGTCCATCGGATTTTATCACTTCATTTACTACGGATTTTAGTCTTTCTTCAAACTCTCCTTTGTATTTCGCACCTGCAATCAATGCTCCCATATCAAGTGAATAGAGCGTTTTGTCCATCAAGTTTTCTGGAACATCTCCACTGATGATTCTATGGGCTATTCCCTCTGCGATGGCGGTCTTACCCACTCCTGGTTCACCGATGAGAATAGGGTTGTTCTTGGTTCTTCGCGAAAGAATCTGCAGTACTCTTCGGATTTCTTCATCTCGCCCGATTACTGGGTCTAATTTCCCTTCTGCTGCCAGTTCATTGAAGTTTTTTGCATATTTATTAAGTGATTGGTAAGTCTCTTCGGAACTCGCAGAAGTTGCCTTTGAACCTTTTCTAAGTTCTTTGATTCCTCCTTCCAAAAGGGATTTGGTCACGCCCATATCTTTCAACATCTGTGAAACGGAAGAACTCACCTCTAATAATGCCAACCAAATATGCTCCAAAGTCACATACTCATCGCCCATTCTTTTAGCGATATTAGGCGCTTCCAAAAGGACTTTGCTGGCGCTTTGAGAAAGGTAAATATTCCCGCCTTCTACTTTTGGGAGGCTTTCCAAAGATTCTCTGTTTCTTTGTCTTATCAAGTTAAGGTCGGCTTCTGCTTTTTTCATCAGAAAAGCTGAGATATTCTCATCCACTTGGAAAATTCCTTCCAATAGATGCTGAGGTTCTATACTCTGGTTGCCAAAATCCAAAGCAATCTGTTGTGCTTTTTGGATGGCTTCTTGTGATTTTACGGTATATTGATTTAGATTCATAATTCTTTATTTTAAAAGTTATCTGAAATCTAAATTGCAAAAATCATTCTATCACATAAAATGAGACAAAATTTCCGAAAATGATTTAAAAACGATATTTTTAATCTGACAAAATTTCCTAATTTCGCTTTTACGAGCAAAAATCAGGAAATTTATTCATTCTTTTTTAGCTATTGAAATGCTCCCAAACTGCTTTTGCTTTGGATTTTCCTAAAATCTCTTCCAGCGTTTCCAGAGAGGCTTCTTTTATTCTTTTTACGGATTTTAATTTAGATAAAAGCTGCTGGATGGTTTTCTCGCCTACACCAGGGATTTCCTCCAATTCTGATTTTATTGTAGAATTTTTTCTTCTCGTGCGGTGATGCTTTACACCAAAACGGTGCGACTCGTCCCGAACCCGCTGGAGAACCTTCAAGGTTTCCGATTTTTTATCTAAATACAATGGAACTGGATCTTCAGGAAAGAAGATTTCTTCCAATCTTTTCGCTATTCCGATGATGGAAATTTTCCCATACAGCCCGAGGAGTTTCAGGCTTTTCACTGCGGAACTGAGCTGACCTTTTCCGCCGTCTATCAAAATGAGCTGCGGCAGTGGTTCGCCCTCATCCAAAAGCCTGCTATATCGGCGATAGATGACTTCTTCCATCGTAGCAAAATCATTCGGCCCTTCCACGGTTTTCACATGAAAAATCCGATAATCCGCCTTGCTGGGTTTCCCATCTTTGAAAACCACACACGCCGAAACGGGATTTGTCCCTTGAATATTAGAATTGTCAAAACCTTCTATATGGCGTGGCTCTTCGGGAAGTCTGAGGAGCTTTTTCATCTCCGCCATGATACGGTTGGTATGTCTTTCTGGGTCTACTATCTGCACCTGCTTTAGTTTTTCCACGCGGTACTCCATTGCGTTTTTCTCGGAAAGTTCTACGATACGCTTTTTGTCGCCCAGTTTAGGGACAATCAGCTTCACATGTGGAATTTCTATATTGAGATGAAACGGAAGAAAAATTTCCGTAGAAGTAGAATTAAATTTATTCCTAATCTCTATCAGGGCTTCTTCCAATATTTCTTCATCGGTTTCGTCCAGCATTTTTTTGATTTCTGTGGTGTAGGACTGAATAATAGAGCCGTTTTTAATTTTGAAATAATTGACATAAGCCGCCGCTTCATCACTGATAATACCGAAGACATCCACATCATTTATGTTGGAACTCACGATAGTGGTGTGGGTCTGGTAATTTTCTAAAATCTGTAATTTTTCTTTGCTCTGCTGGGCATTTTCAAATTCCAGTTTTGCGGCGTAGTTGTACATTTCAGCTTCTAAATATTCCCGCGCCGCCTTGAATTCGCCTTTGATAATCCCACGAATGGCGTTTAGCTTTTGGGCATATTCTTCCTCAGATTCTAGTCCTTCACAAGGACCAGCACAGTTTTTAATGTGATATTCCAGACAGACTTTATATTTCCCTTCTTTTATCTTTTCAGGAGCGAGATTTAGGCTGCAAGTTCTGAGTTTATAGATGTTTTTGATAACTTCTATCAGTGTTTTTGCCTGTTTTACTTTCGCATAAGGACCGTAGTATTCCGAGCCGTCTTTGATGACATTTCTCGTTAAAAAAATCCGAGGAAAAGGCTCTTTTTTGATGCAAATCCATGGATAGGACTTGTCATCTTTCAGCAGAATATTATAGAAAGGCTGATATTCTTTTATGAGATTGTTTTCCAGAAGAAGTGCATCATATTCGCTATTAACCACGGTGGTTTCCAGCCTTACAATTTTAGAAACCATCATTCGGGTTTTGTATCCAATCTGACTTTTATTAAAATAAGATAGAACCCTATTTTTCAGGTTTTTAGCCTTCCCTACATACAAAATATCGCCCTTTTTATCGTAATAACGATAAACACCAGGCTCCGAAGGCAATGTTTTTAGCTGAAGTTCTAATTCTGAATGCACATAGCAAAAGTAAAGAAAATTTAGTTATTTCGTGCTTGTCAGGAACTGATTTATAAGTTTAGACATTTTCTCAGCTCCTGTTTCCGAAAGGTGGTCAGCATCACTAAAATCTTTTTCAGTGAAAAGATTTCCTTCATTTTTTAGTAAATTGATGTACTGGCAGTTGCTGTTTTTTCGGCAAATATCTTCTATAATTTTATGTGTATTATCCCATTGAGCAGCGTTTATTCTGTTATAATAAGTTTTATAAGTTGGTGTTGTAACAAATACTACTTTTACCTTTTTCTGTTTTGACCAATCTACAATTTTACCCAAAACATTAGTCAGCTCATCATGTATTTCTACTCTGCTCTTTTGGGCTATGTCATAAGTGTGTCTTTTCGCAGCAGCCACTCCTGTTTCTTCTAAATCATCTGTGTTTTTTGCTGGTTTTAGGGGAATCCATCCGTCATACATTTTAGTTGTAAATGTGCTGTCTATGAAGGCTTTATCATTTTTTATTTTTTTAGTGTAATACAATTTTATTCGCCCATAATTTATATCCAGCTTATTGGTCAGAACCTCAAAATTATTTGTAGTCTTAGATGTCGGTATATCGTAATATATGTTATAATTCTTTGCTCTCCATGGCTCTGGCCCAGTTTCTAATGTCGCATACAATGAAAAATAGGAAATATCAACTATGATGGTTTTCAGATTTTTAAACCTGTTATAATACTTTTCTAAAATTTTATAATCTAAATCCAATGATTGGGAAACATACGCCATATTATATGTCTTTTGGCTGAAATATTTAGGATTTATGCCATACAAACTATGCGAACTTCCCAAAACTAAAACCTCTATCTCATCCGAGTGGCTGTCCATATAATTTCTTTTCTGCTTGTAATCATTAGGAATAGCTCTCAAAGAAATTTCCATTATCACTGCCAAGACCAATATTGGTAATAGAAAAAAGATTGTTTTTAATATGAATTTTTTCATAGAACTAAAATGGATACAAAATTATGCAAAAACAGAAGATTTTTTTGCATATTTTATCTCAGAAAAGCCATTAAATTAATCGTTGAATGAAAAAGCAATCCCCAGACAAAACCTAATTTTAGCCTCTGTACAGAACAAACATACCCTGAAATCATTTGCGGAAGAGCATACACAGGATAGAGCAGCGCCAGTTCCCAATGCAGATTTTCTATATTAACAATATGCAACAACCCAAAAAGGACAACAGACACTATCGTGATTATTTTCTGTCTTTTCGCTATGGCTGTTTCTATTTCAGGGTTTCGTTTCAGCAATTTAAAAACAAGAAAAGACAGCAATCCTGACACTGCCAAAGACACCAGCAAAAGCCAATTTATTTCAATAAGATAATAAGTTTTGTTTATTATCAAGAACAAAAAAACAAAAGTAAATATCGCGATATTTCTGCGCTTAGGAACTAAAATCAACCTAAAAATAAGCTCTTCTACCAGAGGCCCTAAAATCACAACCATGAAAATGCCATAATATCCTTTTATTTTCTTTTGGCTTTCCATCATTAATTTAAAAACGGAAGTAAAACCCATTTTCTTTATCAAGAAATCATCCACCAAAAACATCAGCAATAAAGCACAAATCTGCAATACAAAATACAATAATATGCCCTTTGCAAAATATTTTATTTTCTCGATTAAAGGATATTGGTGTCTATAATCTATCTCTGATAGTGAGTAAAACTTAAGCAGGTCTTTCATATTTCATTAAAATTGTGGCGAATTTAATTATTTGTCTATTCAAACACAATTTTAATAATAGAAATTCGTATTTTTATGGCTTTAATTTTAATGAATTTTAAAAATGAGCGTAGTTTTCAACTCTATATTAGACAACGATTTTTACAAATTCACCATGCAATGCGCTGTGGTAAAGCTCTTTCCAGATGCGAGAGTAAAATATGTATTCATCAACCGAGGGAAACATTCCTTCCCAGAAGGCTTTGATGATGCCCTCAGAAAAGCTATCAACGAAATGGCAAAACTCCAGCTTACCAAAGCAGAAAAAGAATTTTTAAAGAAAAACTGTCCGTATCTCAATCTGCCCTATTTAGACTTTTTAGAAGGATACCACTACGACCCTTCCGAAGTGAAAATCAATCAGATAGGAAACGATTTAGAAGTTACTGTAGAAGGACTCTGGTACAGAACCATACTTTGGGAAGTGCCGCTGCTGTCACTCATCAGTGAACTTTATTACAAAATGAACGGCATGGAACGCCAAAGTGATGATGAAATTACCCAAAAAACCTTAGAAAAAGCTAAAAACCTCATAGAACTAAAAGTCAATTTCGCGGAGTTTGGGACACGAAGAAGGCATTCCTACAAAGTTCATGATGTAGTGATGAAAGCCCTTACCCAAGATTCCAACAGCTATTTCATCGGTTCTTCCAATGTTCATTTTGCGATGAAATACGGCGTGAAACCTATCGGAACGCACGCCCACGAGTGGTTTATGTTCCATGGCGCGCAGTATGGCTTTAAGATGGCAAATGCCCTTTCTCTGGAGCATTGGGTGGATGTTTATCGTGGCGACTTAGGAGTTGCCCTTTCGGACACTTACACTACTGATGTGTTTTTCAAGCAGTTTGATAAGAAATTTGCTAAACTTTTCGATGGCGTAAGGCATGACAGCGGCGACCCGATAGCCTTTGCCGAGAAAACCATCAAACATTACGAAAAACACGGCATCAATCCTTTGTTTAAATACATTATTTTCTCGGATAACCTGAATTTGGAGAAAATCTCCGAAATTACGCAAGCATGCCGAGGAAAAGTGGGACTTTCCTTTGGAATTGGAACAAATCTGACCAATGATGTAGGACTCACGCCGATGAACATCGTAATGAAACTCACGGGAGTTTTGGGTGCAAATGATGAATGGATACCAACTGTGAAATTCTCCGATGAAAAAGGAAAACAAACAGGCGACCCAAAAATGATAGAACTCGTCAAAGAGTCTCTAAGAATAAAATAAACCACATAAAAAATGTGGTTTTATTTTTTTTCAAATAGATGTGTAACAAATCCTAAATTTTAATACTAATTAACTAAAAAATAAATCAATGTCTTCATTAGAGCTGGAATTTTTGGGGAGAGTAGAAAAGCATAAAGGCGTGCTTTTCAAAATTTCCAAGATGTATATGGACGAGCCTGAAGACCAGAATGATTTGTTTCAGGAAATCACCTATCAGCTGTGGAAAGCCTATCCGAGTTTTGAGGAAAAAAGCAAATTTTCTACTTGGATGTATCGTGTAGCCCTTAATACTGCGATAGTTTTTCTGAAATCTGAAAAGAAAAGAGGATTCATCTCTCGGGAAGAGGAAATTCAGAATTTTGACATCAAAAATGAAGAAACCGCCGAAGAAGAGTATAAAGTAAAAATAATGTATGATGCCATCCACCTGCTGAGCCCGATAGACAAAGCGCTGATATTCTATTATTTAGAGGATTATTCTGGGAAGGAAATGGCGGAACAGCTGGGAATAACGGAAGGAAACTGCCGTGTAAAACTAAACCGCGCCAAACAAAAACTGAGTGACCTAGTAAACGAATTGATAAACAAAGAATCATAAAAATTTAATAAAAAATCTGATGGATTTAGAAAACTTAAAACAAGTGTGGGATAAGGAAAAAATAGAATCCGTTCCCGAAATTTCCTTGGAAAAACAAAAAGAAATTCATACGCCTCTGGAAATAATTCGGATGAATATGCGGACAGAATTTTGGATAAGTATTGTTTCTTTTCCTTTGTGGGCTGCACTGCTTCTTCTGACAGGAAAGGATACTATGCAGATATATCTACTTATTATGCTGATATTTATAGCACTTATAATCATGGGATATTATTATCTGAAATTCTATACTTTTTATAAAAAACTGAATACCAAAAGTCTTAATACATATCATAATATTTTGGATTTAAGGTATGAATTGGTTTTAAATTCAGAGCTTTATAAATCTTTTTATACCGCTTTCATTCCCATTATGTTAGGTTTGTTTTCTATTTTATTTTTGGATAGCAAGAATTTTGACCTCACTTTTTTTACCATACTATCTTTATCATTCTGCGTGGGTATATATTCTACAGGAAAATACTGGCTGTATGAGAATTATGGAAAATACATCCAGAAAATTTCTAAAATCGTAGCCGAAATCACAGGCGAAGAAGATGGTTTTGAATATGATAGAAGTTTCCTAAAAATCCAAAAAGAATCCGTTTTCTTACAAAAGATGAGAAATTTCTGCAATGAAAAATTCGGAAAATATGGTCAAACAGCCTATATTATATTTCTTCTAATTTTAGTATTTTTAATCTCGTTTTTAGTAGGAATTTGTGTTGTGATTTTACACATTATATTAACAAATTACATCCACTAAATGAGTGCATTAAATAACTGAAATAAAAAAATATAATCTTTTCTGTAACAATTTCTAACCAAAAGACACTAACTGTAAAAATCCATTCATATATTATAACCTGTCAAAGTCTCTAAACCATAGTTTTAGGGATTTTGTTTTTTCTCCCAAAAATCAGCGTTTTTAATATTGAGTTTTTTAGCATCAAAAGTTGGTTTTTGTATTCCATTTTTCTTTTGAGTTTTATAGTCTTTCCATACTTTGAGCGCGGTGTTTCCCAGCAATAAAATTGCTATAATGTTTACCCACGCCATCAGTCCAGACCCTACATCTGCTATTATCCACGCCATTTTTGCCTCTCGCACACTTCCCATATACACCCCTATGAGAAAAACAATTCTCAAGACGAAAATAGCCAAATGATGATATTTAGAACAGACAATAAAGGTGAGATTGGTCTCTGCATAGTAATAATAAGCCATTATGGTAGTAAAAGCGAAGAAAAACAGCGCTACCGCTACAAACTCATTCCCAAAAGAAGGAAAATGAGAAGAAATCGCAGCCTGTGTAAAGCCTGTATAGTCTACATCTTTTATATGTTCTACCACCATCATTTTAGTCTGCTCATCCATCACATGATACTGATTCGTAAACAAAATCATAAATGCCGTAGTAGTACAAACAAAAAGAGTATCTATATATACAGAAAACGCCTGTACCAACCCTTGCTCCGCTGGATGGATCACCTCTGACGCCGCCGCTGCGTGAGGCCCTGTTCCCTGCCCTGCTTCATTGGAATAAATTCCCCTTTTCACTCCCCAAGCAATAGCGCTGCCTAAAATCCCACCGAAAACAGCATCCTGCCCAAAAGCCGAAGAAATAATTGTAGAAAATACTTCTGGAATTCTATGAAAATTAAGAATAATGATAATCAGCCCCACCAAAATATAAGCTCCCGCCATTATGGGAACTATCGTTTCTGAAGCATGCCCCAGTCTTTTGACTCCTCCAAATATTATCACCACTAAAAGCCCTACAACTACTACCCCAAAAATATTCATAGGAATAAAATAATCTGTCTGAGTAACTATCCCAAAGGCATTATTCATAGACTGTGCTATACTATTACTCTGAACCCCTGGCAAAAGAAACCCACAGCATACCACCGCAATCACAGCAAAAAGAACAGCATACCACTTTATCCCTAGCCCTTTTTCTATGTAATAGGCCGGCCCTCCACGGTATTCGCCGTCTATTTCTCTTTTATAAACCTGCCCCAATGTAGACTCTACAAATGCCGATGCGGAACCCAAAATCGCAATCAACCACATCCAAAATATAGACCCCGGCCCTCCCATAGCAATCGCCGTGGCAACTCCTACAATATTCCCCGTTCCTACACGCCCTGAAATAGCCAAAGAAAACGCCTGAAAAGAAGACAATCCCTTCTCTGACTCTTTCTCCTGAAAAAGTAACCTCAGCATTTCCCTTACTTGGGTAAACTGAGGAAAACCGAGTCTAATGGAGAAATAAATTCCCGTGAAAACACATAATAAAATAAAGACATCAGACCAAATAAGCCCAGCTATCTTTTCTACCAATTGTTCCATAGTTGTATTAATTTTATCTTGCTAATATCGTAATAATTTCGTTAAAAAACCAATAAAAACATGATTTTTTAACAAAATTATTGAAATTTACACAACTATTCTCAAACAATATTCTATTTTCCTCCTTGGTAAAGAACTTTATTTAATCTGATGATAAAATCTACATTTCTAACCCCAGGTGAAACATCCGCAAAATTCACTTCATAAATCTGATTATTCTTCACCGCGTTGATATCTTTCAATATTGGGTGATTTTTGATGAAATTCGCTTTTTCTTCGGGAGTCATATTTCTAGACTGCGTGTCTGTGATGAAAATCACATCTGGATTTCTATGCACCACACTCTCAAAAGATACGAACTCATAGGCTGTCCCTGCATCTTCATAAATATTGACACCTCCTGCCTGACGAACCAAATCCGCCGCCAAAGAAGAAAAAACCCAAATCCCATTATTAATAGAAGAAAGTATCATTACTTTTTTCTTTTCGTTTTCTGGTTTAACTACGAATGTTTTTTTAGCCTCAGCAAGTTTGGATTTCATTCCCTCTACTACTTCCTTCGCTTTTTCATTTACATTAAAGATTTTTCCTAGCATATAGAAATCCTCGTATACAGTTTCTATCGTAGCGTTTGGAGTCTGAATGGTTTTCGGTGTAAATGGAGCGATTCCCTGAGCCAAAAGTTCCTCTGGCGAACCCGTAGACTCTGAGCTAAGGTCTCCATCACTAGACACGAAATCTGGCTCTCTGAGAAGGAAAGCCTCTTTGGTCATTTTAAAACTATGTCCTATGAATTTATATTCATCTGGAACCTTCTCATATTCCTTTTCAAATTGCCTGGAAACAGGGCCTTCCGTAGTTCCCACCACTATTCTATCTCCCAGCCCTAAAGCCAAAAGCATCTCTGTCATATGAGGTGTAAAAAGAGCCGCACGCTGTGGCGGTGTAGTGATGGTTACTTTTAAATCCCTAGTCCCATCGTGATAGATGTATTCCACTTTCTCCATTTTAGGAGCGTTAGCTTGCGCATTATTATCTCCTGATTCTTTCTTCCCTGAGCAAGACAAAACGAGTGCTCCTAGTGCAACTGAACAAAATATTTTATGCATAATTTAAATTTAATTTATCATTATTTAACTGCGATAATTCTAAACATCGGTGCATAGGCATTGATTTCCTGATGCTCCTTATCATAGACCTCATCATTGATATTATAATCAAAAGCCATTTTAGAAAACCCTAAATCCAAAAGACAATTAACATCCCAAGCAGGTCTTCTCTCCTTGGAAAGCGGAAGCGTTTTTGCGATGTTTTCCATTCGTGCTTCCATTCCCTCTGGCAGGACTTCCTGCAGTTTCTTGTCTGGGTGTTCTTCATGGTATTTATGAAGATTTTCATCAAAAAGATAAGAATACCAATTGGAGTCAAAATTTATCATTTTTCCTCCTTTTTTCAGTACTCTTTTCCATTCTTTATAAGCATCTTTTGGGTGAGGAAGATTCCAAGTCACATTTCTAGTGACAATCACATCAAATGTATCATCCTCAAAAGGCAGCTGTTGTGCATCCAACAGCTGGAAATTCACCTTCGCTCCGAATTTCTGTGCATTCTGCGTCGCCTGTTCTATCATCCCTTTGCTGGAATCTACTGCGGACACCTCAAAATTCGGATTTCTTCCCAACAAAACCGCGAACATCCCTGGTCCTGTTCCGATGTCTAATATCTTCAGTTTCTGGTTTTTATCAATATCTCCATAGAGAATATTTTCCCAGTTCTGGGCATTGTCCCCATAAAGCTCCTGCAATGTAGAATCGCTGTATGTTTTGGAACGCTCTGTCCAGTAATCTCTAATCATTTCGCTTATTTCAGCCATTTTTTCTTTTATTTAGTGTTAAAAAAGTGTAATTTGTTAGCAAAATTAACGATAAAAAACATACAATGATTATTTAAAATACTGATATTTATCATTAAGTTTTATAAAAACATGCTGCTCAGAAAATAAAATCCTCTCAGCTTTTCGGCTAAGAGGAATTGAGTAAAATTTATACTTTTAATTAAAGAGAAACTCTTATGAATCTTACTACTTCAAGGTCTGGATTTACAGATTTCACATATTGAGAAACCTTCATATCTCCATCTTTGATGTAGTTTTGGTCAAGCAATGCTTTCTCTTGGTCTAGAGAAGTGTTATCGCTGATGAATCTCTGAACTTTACCAGGTAAGATCTTATCCCAGATTTGTTCTGGCTTACCTTCAGCTTTCAATTCAGCTTTTGCATCTTCTTCTGCTTGTTTTAGAACTTGCTCTGTCAATTGTGCATAAGAAACATATTTAGGAACATTTTTCAACGGTTTTCCAAGTCTTACAAGCTCCTCGTTATCTTTCTCAATTGCTGCAATTCTTGCATCTGTTTCTGCTGCTATAAACTCAGGAGAGAAATCTTTGTAAGAAAGAACTTCTGGGCTCATAGATGCTACCTGCATACTGATGTTTCTCGCTGCCTCTACTACTCCGTCTACTTTAGCAGACAATGCTGTGATAGCTGCGATTTTGTTTCCTGCGTGGATATAAGCTCCCAAGAAAGGGCCTTCGATTCTTTCAAATGCACCGATTTCTATTTTCTCTCCGATAACTCCTGTTTGCTCGATTAGTTTTTCAGCAACAGTAATTCCGTGGAAATCAGAAGCTAAGAACTCTTCTTTAGAAGCGTAGTTCATTGCTTGTTCTGCTAATTCGTAAGCCAATTCTACGAAAGCATCATTTTTAGCAACGAAGTCAGTTTCGCAGTTTAGAGAGATGATAGCACCTAGTGTGTTATCCTCGTTTACTCTTGCGATTACAGCTCCTTCAGTAGATTCTCTATCTGCTCTATTGGCTGCGATTTTTTGTCCTTTTTTTCTAAGGATTTCGATAGCTTTTTCAAAATCCCCTTCAGCTTCTACCAAAGCCTTTTTGCAGTCCATCATTCCTGCACCTGTTGTGTTTCTTAGTTTAGCTACATCTGCTGCTACTGGTGTATACATAATTATAATATTTTTTTATATTTTTGTAATTAATTAATTGGCAAAGATACAAATTTTTATAAAGATGAAAAAAACCATTTTACTTCTTTTTGGATTTCTGTCCACAAGTATATTCGCTCAGTCCCAATATACCGTAGAACAAACAGAAAAATCCAACGACCCAAAGGTAGTTGCAAATTTCATTGTAAACTATCCTACCCACCCTAAAACTCCTGAATTCAAAAGGAAATTAGCCCGTTTAAGTGTCAGCAGTTCTTCCTCGCACACTTCGACTTCTCATCAGCCTCAAAGCAACCACAGAAGCCACCAAGAAACCGCCGAAGAAGCCACTAGAATACTCAACGGAAGCAGCAAAGGGCCTAATGCAGATGTAAGCGTGAAAAACATATCAAAGTGCCCTATCGTGGTAAGTTTCACAGGGAAACATAATTACCAACTAAATGTTCCCGCAAACTCTACAGGAAGAATGTCTATAGCCAAAGGCTCTTACACTATTTCATCCGTAGTATGTGGAGGAAAATACCAACAATCAAGAAGCATCCATGCCGATTATCAACTAACATTAGGCGTAAAATAAAAACAAAAAGCTGGAAAATTTCTTCCAGCTTTTTTATTTTATTATCCTTTGTATTGTCCCATTTCCACAAATTTCTCTTGTCTTTGTGAAGCAAGTTCTTCCGCAGTAAAGCCTTTATATGCTTTTACGCTTTTCAAAATTGTGTCTTTTACACTAGCAAACGCTTCTGCAGGTTCATAATGTGCTCCGCCAAGAGGCTCTGCGATAATGCCGTCTATTAACTTTTCTTTCAGCATATCTTGGGCTGTAAGTTTCAGCGTATCGGCAGCAGTTTCTTTGTATTCCCAGCTTCTCCAAAGAATAGAAGAACATGATTCTGGCGAAATCACTGAATACCAAGTATTTTCCATCATATAAACCTTGTTCCCTACACCTATTCCCAGAGCTCCTCCACTAGCTCCCTCACCGATAACGATAGCAATTACAGGAACTTTCAGAAGGCTCATCTCAAAAATATTTCTTGCAATAGCCTCACCTTGTCCTCTTTCCTCTGCTTCAAGACCAGGATAAGCACCAGGAGTGTCTATCAGAGTCACGATAGGCATATTAAATTTCTCCGCCAGCTTCATCAATCTCAGCGCCTTACGGTAGCCATCAGGATTAGACATTCCGAATCTTCTGTATTGTCTTTCCTTCGTGGTTCTTCCCTTTTGTGTCCCGATAACCATCACGCTTTGACCATCTATTTTTATCATCGCTCCTATCATCGCTGGGTCATCCGCAAAGCATCTATCGCCATGAAGCTCGACAACGCTGCCCTCATCCGCTATTCCGTGGATATAGTCCAATGTATAGGGTCTGTCTGGGTGGCGAGAAAGTTGCACTCTCTGCCATGGCGTAAGGTTGCCATAGATTTTCTTTTTAGTCTTGTTAATTTTTTCTTCTATCTGTTTGCAAGTTGCTGAAACATCCACGCCGCTTTCTTCGCCTACGATAGTGCATTTTTCATATTGTTCCATCAACTCTTTTATCGGTTGTTCAAAATCCAAGTATTCCATATTTCTAATTTTGAATAATATTTGAGTTTTCAAAAATACTAATAAATTTAAAAATCAAATATTAATTTATTTTTTTTGAGTTTCTATCAATTTCTCGATTCGTTCTATAGTTTTTTCTTTTCCTATAATATTCATGATATCAGGAACATCCGGCCCTTTCAGTTCTCCTACCAAAGCCAAACGCAGCGGCATCATCACTTTACCCATTCCTAATTCTTTTTCGGCAGCGAAATCATGAATAAGATTTTTCAGAATTTCTGATTGGAAATCCACATTTTCTAATTTCTGAGCAAACTCCGCAAGGAGTTCTCCTGTGGTATCCGCCCACGCTTTTTTGATGGCTTTTTCATCATAATCCGCTGGTGCAGAGAAGAAAAACTGCCCTTGTTCATAGATGTCTTTCACGAAAACCGCTCTTTCTTTCATTAGCCCAATAATCGTAATCAGATTATCATCGTTGACTCCAGAAGTTTTCACTGCTTCTATCTCTTTGAGTAAAACTAGCAGTTCATCATCTGTTTTCATTTTAAGATATTGGCCGTTAAACCATTCGGCTTTTTCTTTGCTAAATCTCGCTCCAGATTTATGAACTTTGTGCAAATTAAATTCTTGAACCATCTCTTCTAATGACAAGATTTCTTTATCATCAGATGGCGACCAGCCTAAAAGCGCCAAGAAATTCACAAATGCTTCTGGGAAATAGCCTTCCTCACGATATCCTTTGGACACAGCACCTGTTTCTTTATCAGTAAAATTCAATGGAAACACAGGAAACCCGAATTTATCTCCATCTCTTTTGCTGAGTTTTCCTTTTCCTTCTGGTTTTAGTATCAGTGGTAAATGCGCAAATTCTGGTGCTTTCCAGCCCATGGCTTCGTATAACAATACATGCAGAGCCATTGATGGCAGCCACTCTTCTCCACGGATTACATTGGTAATCTGCATCTCGTGGTCATCGATGATATTTGCGAAATGATAAGTCGGCATTCCATCTTGTTTCACCAAAACCTTATCATCCAGAGTATCCGTATTTACGCTGAAATTCCCACGGATAATATCACTAAGCTCCATCACTCGGTTTTCTGGCATTTTAAACCGAACCACGAAAGGAACTTTTTCAGCCAAAAGCTTTTCCACCTCATCTTTCGGAAGTGCAATGCTGTTTCTCAGGCTGTTTCTAGTAATATTATTATAAGAAAAAACTTCTCCTTTGGCTTCGTATTCCAGTCTGATTTTGTCAAGTTCTTCTGGAGTATCAAACGCTAAATAAGCATAATCTGTTTTTAGAATCTGCTCAGTATATTTATCATAAATTCCTCTCCTTTCAGACTGTCTGTACGGCGCATATGGCCCTCCTTTTTTAGGGCTTTCCACAGGCTGTATTCTCAGCCAGTCCAGCGCCTCCATGATGTAGTCTTCTGCTCCCTCCACATAGCGGGCAGTATCTGTATCTTCTATTCTTAAAATAAAATCTCCTCCTTGGCTTTTAGCAAAAAGGTAATTGTATAATGCTGTTCTCACTCCACCAAGATGCAGAGGACCCGTAGGACTCGGTGCAAAACGAACGCGAATTTTACTCATCTTTTAAAACTTTGGGCGCAAAGATAAGAATTTACCCATAAAAAATAACCACTTCTTTTTCAGAAGTGGCTATCTATGATAAACAATAAAATCTATTTCTGTGGATTTACAGGATGTTCCTCCTTTTTATCCTCTGATTCCTTTTGTTTTGGCTGTTCTTTATCCACTGAAGGATGCCTTCCACTTTCATGAGCAACAGGAACAGCGTGTTCTGCTTCATTAGGCTGAGCTGATTTCTTAGGTGATTGTTTAGCCGTTTTCTTAGAAGGCTCAGCTTTCTTTTTTGATGGAGTAGACTGTGCGTTTACTGCGAATGTTCCTAACGCAAGGAATAAACTTGCAAAAACTAACTTTTTCATGATACTTAAAAATTTAATTGGTTACTAATATCAAAAACGAGCATTTATTAACGATATTGTATCAAATTTGTATTTTAACTAAATTTTTATACAATTTAACACCATTTAACTAATTAAATTTGATTTTTATTGAAGAAAGTTGAATTTAAAGTTTTTATTCAAAAAGTATACTTGTATCCTGCAAAACAGATACTGTCCCATCTTCACAACGGATAGCCTGCCCTGGGAAATTCTGTATCAAATGATAATCGTGTGTAGCCATAAGCACTGCACAATTTCTCTCCTCAGACACTTGTCTTAGCAAAGTCATAATATCATTAGAAGTCTCTGGGTCTAGGTTTCCCGTAGGCTCGTCCGCCAAGATAAGCTCGGGGTGATTCAGCAAAGCTCTTGCTATAGCTACACGCTGCTGCTCTCCACCAGACAATTCGTGAGGCATTTTGTGTTTTTTGGTTTTCATTCCTACACTGCTGAGAACATCATCTATTCTCTCCTCCATTAGACTTCTATCTTTCCAGCCTGTGGCTTCTAAAACGAAAAGGAGATTTTTTTCTACCGTTCTATCCATAAGCAACTGAAAATCCTGAAAAATAATTCCTAGTTTTCTTCTCAAATCAGGAATACGGGATACTTTCAGTTTTGTCAAATCAAATCCAACCACCTCTCCTTCTCCCTCGCGGAGTGGAAGATGCCCATAAAGAACCTTGAGAAGGCTACTTTTTCCAGAACCTGTTTTCCCAATGAGATAATTAAACTTACCTTTTTTTATGGTTAGATTAACATTAGAAAGAACAGTAAAGTTCTTCTGAACTATTTTCACATCTCTCAGAGAGATGACATTGTCGCCGTATGTGCTTTTTTGTGACATAATATTTTAAGAAAATTCAATCCACTAAAATAAAAAAACTTCCTCCATTGTAATGACAATAGAGGTTAAACTTTTGTTAAAAATTCCTCAAAAGAACTAGAAACCACTACATTTCCTTCCTTTGAAATTTTTTCTAATTTCACTCTTTCTACTTTATTCACGGACTTTTCGTCATATGGTTTTTGAACTCTGACATAGTTATCCGTAAAGCCAAACATCATTCCGTTTTTCTCTTCATGCTCCCAAAGAACAGGCAGAACTTTCCCTAGCTGTGTTTGGTAGAAAGCCATTTTTTTCTTCTCAGAAAGAATTCTGAGCATTTTATTCCTTCTCTTTCTCTCCGAAATAGGAACCACGCCCTCCATGCTAACCGCCTCCGTATTGTCCCTTTCAGAATATGTAAATACATGCAGGTAGCTGATTGGCAACTCCGCTAAAAAGTTATAAGTTTCCAAGAACTTTTCCTCGGTCTCACCTGGGAAACCTACGATTACATCCACACCGATAGCAGCATCAGGCAGGATTTCCCTTATCTTATTCACTCTACTCGTATAAAGAGCCGTGAGATAGCGGCGTTTCATTTTTTTCAAAATCTCATCTGAGCCCGACTGCAACGGAATATGAAAATGCGGCACAAAACTCTTGCTCTTCGCTACAAGTTCT
>JABCOA020000011.1 GCA_013333875.2 Flavobacteriaceae bacterium
CATTCCTGGTATCATACCCATCAGGTCTTTCATTCCTCCCATTTTCTTCATCATCTGAAGCTGTTTTAGGAAGTCATCAAAACCAAGTTCGTTTTTCTGGATTTTTTTGTTGAGTTTCTTTGCTTCTTCTTCATCGAACTGCTCTTGGGCTCTTTCTACCAAGGAAACCACATCTCCCATTCCGAGGATTCTGTCCGCCATTCTGTCTGGATAGAAGATATCTAGGGCATCCATTTTCTCGCCTGTGGAGATGAATTTTATCGGTTTATTAACCACGGAACGAATCGTAAGCGCCGCTCCACCTCGGGTATCACCATCTAATTTGGTAAGAACTACTCCGTTGTAGTTTAGCACCTCGTTGAACGCGTTGGCTGTATTTACGGCATCCTGCCCTGTCATGGAATCCACTACGAAGAGCGTTTCAGAAGGTTTAATGGTCTGATGCACACTGCGGATTTCGTTCATCATTTCTTCATCGATAGCCAAACGCCCAGCGGTGTCTATAATCACTACATCGTGTTTGTTTTGTTTAGCGAAATCGATGGCGTTTTGTGAAATCTGAACAGGATTTTTGTTTTCTAGTTCTTTATAAACAGGCACGCCTATCTGCTCTCCGAGAACTCCCAGCTGGTCGATAGCCGCAGGTCTGTAGATATCACAGGCTACTAGTAGAGGGTTTTTGTTCTTTTTCTTTTTGAGGAAGTTGGCCAGTTTTCCAGAGAAAGTGGTTTTCCCTGAACCCTGAAGCCCAGCGATGAGGATAATGCTCGGTTTGTCTGCCAGATTGATGCCTTCCTGTGTGCCGCCCATGAGCTCCACCAGCTCATCATGAACGATTTTGGTCATCAGCTGCCCAGGAGTGAGCGAGGTGAGGACATTCTGCCCGATGGCTTTGTCCTGCACTCTTTTGGTGAGGTCTTTGGCTACTTTGTAGTTTACATCGGCATCCACCAAGGCACGGCGGATTTCTTTAACCGTTTCTGCTACATTGATTTCTGTGATTTTCCCTCTTCCAGAGAGGTTGTGCAGTGCTTTATCTAATTTGTCTTGTAAACTCTGAAACATAATTTTCTATTTTAGAATAGGTTGCAAAAATAAGGAATTTTCTTCAGTTTTGGATAGTGGGAAAGCTCAAAACACGAATAAAAAAATATTGGCTCAGAATAACTTGCAGAAAACAGTATCTTTGTCTATGTGAAATGACAGGAGACTATCCCCTAAATCACCATGAGCCATATAAAAAACATTAGGATAATGGAAATAAAACTCAATAAAGAATTACAGAAAAAACTAGATGATTTTTTGGAAACAAAAGATGCTAAAATGCAGGAATTTCTTGAAATTTTAAATCTAAATGAATTTACTTTTTCACAAGATGAAATAAATCAAGTAGAGAAAATATATAAAGAAAACGAAGACCTTTATGAATATGCATATATATACATAGGAGAAGCAGTAATAAAGGTTTTAGGAGGGTTTTGGTCTATAGGAAAGTTTAAAAGAGATGAAGCTTATGGTTATCCTATTATTCTTGCATGGGGAGAAGATAATTATAACCCTCGGATTTGTCCTGATATTTGGCTATATTATATTCGTATAAATGACCTAGGAAAACCTTTGGGAGATTTTATATATACTCCTTAAATTAAAAAAATGGAAATAAAACTCAATAAAATCCAGCTGATGGGAAAATGTGTATTGTTGATTTTTAAATACAGACAAAATGAAATATTATAAAATAACAGACATAAGTCTTGATTTAGAACAAAAATCTAAAGGACTAGTAGCAGATGTTCCAAGTGCTAACGGGGAATTTGTTCCTAATGGAGCGTTTTATTTTGATAGGATGAGAAAAAGAGAAATTATAATGGATGCTCCTATTTTTGATTATTTTCACCTGCAGAGTTTTGGTGAAAAAAAAGATTGGGAATGGAGGCTGCAAGATGTACATGGTGGAATGGGGGTGTATCCAAGTGGTGCATTTTGGTATATCTCGGATAAATTAAAATCGCTTTTAGAAAAATTCAAAATCGCTCCGAAATATCATTTCTACGAAACACGACTCCTCTACAAAGAAGAAAAATTCAAATACTGGATTTTTCAGTTTCCGATGGATGTGCTTCACAACTATAATTATGAAAAAAGTGAGTATTTTATAGATAATCAAAGAGTTTTGGGAATTAAGACCGCAGAAGAATATGACGAGTATGACTACAAAATCTGGAAAGAAACCAAAAAAAATATAGAGTGGAGAAAAATTGTTTTAATAGATAAATTTGATATTGTTGGTACTTGGCAAGGAGATATTCTTTGCTCAGAGCATCTAAAACAAGCCATAGAAGAAAACGGCATCATAGGTTTTGAGTTTTTTGAGATTGATTATGAAGTAGTTGCAGAGTAAATTTAAAACTGCTTTTTCACTCTGTTCCACCAGATCATCAGCCCTGTTACGGGCAGAAGAAACCCGATGAGGGACATGAAGAAGTAGAAAATAATGCTGGGCAGTCCCATGATTTCGCCGGTGTGCAGAGGGCGGGCTATCATGGTAAATTGTTTGCTCAGCGGTTTGTCGGCAAAGAGGTCTTTGGATTTCAGCTGTCCCGTTTTGTCAAGGCTTATTTCATCGGTAAACATCGCCCCGAGAGTATTCTCCGAGTTGATTTTCGTAATCTGGTAGCGCGGGCTTTCTGCATTTGGCAGGATGATGGTGGTATTCCCCTCATAGTTGAGGTGTTTCTGTATTTCGGCGAGAATTTGGCTCAGCGGAACGGAATTTACATCCGTGTTTTCTTTTTCGTCCTGCTGGGCGAGCATGTCCTCCATTAGTTTTGCAAATTCATCATCTTCTTCGGGAGCGGTTTTATCGGCATTGATTTCCGAGAGAGACTCCCCGCCGAGAGAAGTGATGATGGCATTTTTGACCCACGGATAAGTTACATAAAGCCCCGTAACGGCTATCAGCAGAAGGAAAACCATGGAATAGATGCCCATAGTCCTGTGCAGGTCATAATTGATTCTCTGGAATTTAGCACTGAATTTTACTGTAAGGCTTTCTTTTAGGAATTTGAGCCTTTTCGGAATCCACAGCACAAAACCCGAGAAAAGTAGCAGCACAAAAATAATGACCGAACCGCCCACTATCTGCCGCCCAAAACTGCCCAAGAGGAGGTTCCGGTGCAGACCAAGCACAGTCTCGAAAAAGCTGTCTAAACTGTGGTCTTGGGCGCCGAGCTCCTCCATAGTATAGGGATTAAAATAAGTGGAATGCAGGTATCCCTGCGCATCTGTGTAAGAAATGCTCCAGCTTCTGTTCTTGTCTTTTGGGATGAAAAGCGAGGTGATGTTTCTGCCCTTTTGAGTAAAATCTTCCTGAATTTTGTTTATATTGATGGGCGTATCAGCGCTTTGGATAAAAACTTTGTCGTAATTATAAAGGTCTATAATCTGCGTTTTGAAAGCGTAGATGCACCCCGTAAGGCAGATGGTGCAGATGACCAGAAAAGAAACCAGCGCCCCCCAGAGGTGGAACAGCCCCATGGTGTATTTGAAGAGGCTTTCGTCCTTGCGCCTTTTACGGATGAGTATTTTGCGTAGGTTTCCCATTTTGTTGATTTGATGAAAGACGCTCCAAGACAATTGTTTTGCCTTAGTGCTGCAAATATAAAGTAAAATGAAAAAATATTATTTCTTTCTTGGCTTGAAGTTCACTTCTTTTACCACTTCCTCAAATTTAGTATACTGCTCTGGAGAAAGTGTTTTCTTGATAACAGCTTTTCGCTGGGTGTCAAATTTTTCCCAGTATTCTTTGGCTAAATCATTGTTTCCATGGTAGACATCATGCGCATCATTGAAAGATTTTTCAAAAGCATCATTGGCAGCATTTACTACTTTCATTTGTTCGTCAGAAAGCTGAGCTTCTTTTTGGATTTTTGCCAGAAGTTCATCGTTGTATCTTGGTCTTTTTCGGGAGTTTTCATCCACGAATTTGTTGAAGATTTCCATTTGTTCCGGGCTCAGCACTTTGCTCATTTCCTCTGCCTGCTGTTTGGTGATTTCCTCATTTTTAATGCCCAAAGCTACTCTGTCCATTTTGCCGGACTGCTTGGCCGCTTGGAAGCTTTCTTCGCGCATTTTTTGGAATTTAGCTGTGATTTCGTCAAACTGCTTTTCCTTTTCTGCATCTAATTTCAGCTTGGCTTTTACGGGAGCGAAATCAAGAGGTTTTCTCTTTTTATCGGCAGATTCTTCTTTTTTTGTTTCGTTCTGCCCTGCCGGTTTATCTTCTTTCTTTTGACATGATACCACTACTGCGGAAGCCAAAAGTCCTGTGTAAAATAAATGGGATAGTTTCATTTTGAATTTATTTAATGTTGATTAGAATTTATAATTTACCTGCACCGCGAAGTTTCTTGGGTCGTTTCTGTTAAGGAAACCACCACGGTAGTAGGCGTTGTATCCTATGGCATCGGTCAAGTTATTGGCAAACACACGGATGCTGGTGTTTTTGTAGGTGTAGCCTATCTGTGCGTTTATGGTGGTGTAGGCGTTCAGCATAAATGGTTTCTCGCCTGGTCTGGTATTGTGGATGATGGTCTTCTGTGTGTATTCGTTCACTGGTCTTTCGCCTACATAGTAGATCCCTCCCCCGAAACTGAGCCCTTTCAGTACACCGCTTCGGAAAGTGTAGTTCAGCCAGCCGTTTGCGGTGTTTTTAGCCGCCATCATCGGTCTGGAGCCGTTTACATAAGCAGGGCTGTCGTGGTATTTAGCGTCAAGGTAAGAATATCCTGCCATGACTTCCAGCTCTGGGAGAATTTTACCGATGAGGTCTATTTCTACTCCTTTTCTGGTAAGGTCTCCTGCGAAGTCATATAATCCTATTCCTCTTTCTGTTATAGGGTTTAAGAGTTCATAGGATAGATTATTCATATCCATTGAATAGAAATTGACATTGAATCTCAGTTTTTCTTCAAACCAATCGGATTTGATACCCGCTTCCCATTGTCTTGTTACAGAAGCTCCTACTGTACCGCCGCCTTGCAGAAGATTGTCATTTCCTCTAAGGCCTGTGGTAGTGGTATAGGAAGCGTAGAGATTTACATTTTCTAAAAACGGCGATATCATAATACCGAAAGAAGGATCCCAAGCGAATTTCTTACCTTTTTGATTATTTCCTTGGTAAGAGCTGTATCTCACGCCTAAGATGGCTTTTACATATTTCCCGATGGACATTACTTCCTGAGCCATCAGCCCGTAGATAGGGGATTTAGGAGAGGAGGAACTTCCTGTTTTCGTCCAAGAATGAATATCTACATTGGAAGGCAGGATGTTAGAAACAGTGCCAGTTACATCAATAGGGGAGAGTTCTTTATAGCCTCCGCTGTAAGTATTGGTAGTAGTATAAGACTCTTTCCAGTCAAAACCAAGCTGGAAAGTGTGTTTCAGAATTCCTGTTTTTAGTTCATGTCCTATGAAATCAGCTTGGAATACTTTGCTGTGGTCTTCTCCGCCGCTTTTAGCAACAGTTCTCTTTCTCAGAGCATAGTTTCTTACGGGGCTTCCAACAGTGGATAGACGCCCTGTGGATACTCCTTCTTCGCTATTGTCGCCTTGTAGATAAGCCACTCTTACGCGGAAATGTTCGCTAAGTTTTCTATCGGCATAAATTCCAAAATTAAAGGCTTTTGTTTTTACATTGTCAGAAGCGAAGCCTAAAAATTTATTTTTAGGAAGCTCATAGATGGCATTTACATTATCTGGAGCTAAATTTACAGTTCCTCGGTTGGGAGTTCTCTTGTTGTACATATAGTCCATCTCCGCAATGATTTCCGTTTTGCTGTCTGGTCGGAATGCTACGGAAGGATTTACATACACTCTTTCTCCCTTCACATAGTCAGTAAAGGATTCGTTATGCTGGTAAGCAGCATTGAATCGAATGGCAACTTTCCCTTCGCTGTCCAAAACTCTTTGGAAATCTACTGTGGGACGGAATAAATTCCAGCTTCCGTATCGGAAACCTACATTTCCTGCGTTTTGGAATTTAGGTTTTTTAGTTGTAATGTTAATTACCCCACCGGCAGCTCCCAAAGCAGAACCAATTCCCTGAGTAATTGCCGCAGAACCTCGGATTACTTGGATGTTCTCTACTCCCTGCATATCGGTAAGTATGGAACTTGTACGGAAATCAGAATTCATCAGTACGCCGTTTTTTAGGACAGGAGTTCCTCTATAACCACGGATGGACATAGACTCTGCCCCGCCTCCATAAGTGCTGAACAGCACTACACCTGGGATATTTTTGGCTGCATCTGTGATGTTGAGCGCTCCCATTTCTGCAATGGCTCTATCCGAAATCACAGAAATACTCTGGATTTGGTCTCTTATTTTTAAAGGAATACGGGTAATAACCTCCATACCTTTGTTTTGCTTTCCTCTTTCTCCAAATAGTTCTACTTCCTCTATTTGTTTTTCTTTCAAGCTGTCTTTTTTAGCGGTTTGGGCATTTATATTTACAAATCCTGCTAATAATGCAACTCCTATAATTATTTTTTTCATGAATAAATCGTTAAATAAAATTTTCGGCAAAGATACTATTTTTATTCATTCTAAATAAGATGATTTTCAAAAAATAAAAAAGACCTTACAAATCTGTAAGGTCTTTTGTTTAGACAAGGTCTAGTATCCGAAAATTTCTTCGAGGCTTACCTCTACGAATTCTCCCATTTTGCTGATAGCCGCCATATCAAGGTTTTCTTTCTTCCCTATGATAGCCGTATTGTAGCTTATCGGCTTTATCTTTTGGTTGTAGAAATTAGTCAGCTTCGCCAGATCTAGATTTTGGATTTCAGCATAGACATCTTTACGAATATCGTGGTTAAAGCCTAGTTTCTGCGTTGCCAGATAGTTGAAATAGATATTCTGTTTGGTCAGTCTCTGTGATGCTATCTGCTTGAGCGAAGAGTTTTTAGCATTGTCAAACTGCGCTGGTATCTGCGGAAGATTTGCCATCAGTCCGTTCATCGCTTCTACGGCTTGTCCCAGCTTGTTCGCCTGTGTTCCTATGTAGTTTACCACATAGTCATGCTTTCCTTTTTCACCAGAGCGAGAATAGTTCACATACGCGGAATAAGCTAAAGAACGAGCCTCGCGGATTTCCTGAAATACGATAGATGAAAGCCCAGAACCGAAATACTCATTGAAAACGCTGGATTTCCCAAAGTCTTTCAGGTCTACGGTTTCGCCTCTTCCCACTTTGCTCATTTCCACCTGCACCATATCATAGTTTGTGAAATATACTTTTCCGTCTGTGCTCGGCTCAGCATAGATTTTAGCCGCAGGAAGGTCGTATTTCGCATTAGATTTTTTGATAATCGGGCTTAGGTTTTTCTTGAATTTCTCCAAATCTTTTCCGTAGAAGAATACTTCATATGGCGCATTTACTATGTTTTTCGCCATAGATACGAATTCCACTGCTTTCGCAGAAAGAAGGCGTTCCTTGCTCACCACATCTCTGAATCTGGAGTTCTTGCCGTATCTCGCATAGCTGGTAAGTGCCGCCATGATGTTTCTCTTATCTTTTTTCGCTACTTCACGAGATTCTAAAATAGTGTTTACCACTGTTTTATAGATGTTTTCATCAGCTTTCAGATTTCTAAGCCAATGGTCAAACAGCTCTGCACCTTTCGCTAAATTCTCCTCCAAACCAGACAAAGTAATACTAATACGATCTTTGTCTATACGGATTCCGTGATTGATACCGAGTTTAAAGAATTCTTTTTTCAGTTCCTCTGGGCTGTATTTGTCCGTTCCTAAATAATCAAACAAAGTAAACGCCACAGAAAGTTCCTTATTATTATCCGTTCCGAATGGGAAAATATAGTTCATCTGAGCCAGATTATTCTTCTTGTTTTGGATAAAGCTCAGCTTCACACCATTGATGTTGTCGGTTTTTATTTCTTTTTGATAATCCACGAAAACAGGCTTTATTTCCTCTACTTTCTCATTTAGTATAGATTTCAGGAACGGAGACTGAGCCTCTCTGTTTAGCTCTATCGGTGTGATTCCTGGGTTTTCCACACGGATAAGCTTGTCATTATCGCCTTTTTCTTTGTAGATAATCGCATAATTATCTTTAAAGAAATCATTCGCAAATTTTACAATATCCGCTTTTGTGATTTTTTCATACTCCTGAATGTCTTCCAGCTCCTGCTCCCAGCTTCTCTCGAGGATGTAGGTGCTGTATAGTGATGAAGCCAGTCCGTCAGCTGTTTCCCAGCCTTTTAGGCGGTCTTTTTTCATATTCTTGATGATGGCAGTCAGCATCCAGTCTGGGAATTCTCCTTTTTTAACCAAATCTATCTGTTCCAAAAGAAGGTTTTTCGCCTCATCTAGGGACTGGTTTTCCTTTGGTACAGCAGAAAGAGCCAAATATCCATATTGCTTAAACGGAAGCACATACGCCATTGAGCGAAGTACTTTTTGTTTTTGGTTTAGGTTTAAATCTAGAAGTCCAGCATCATTGTTGTTGGTGCTGAGAATCTGTGCTACCAGCTCCGCCATTCTTGCCTCTTTTGTTCCGTAGCTGTCTGTTCTCCATGCCATTTGTAATCGTGGTGCAGAAGGGCTTTTTACCACTCTTTTCACGATTTTGTCCATTGGCTTTTCTACGATTTGTGATTTTTTCGGTAAAGCTTTAGGCTTAAAGTTTCCGAAATATTTCTGAGCCAAAAGAATAGTCTTATCAAAATCCAAATCTCCCACCAGCACCAGCGCATAGTTATTCGGCACATAGTATTCATTGAAATACTTGTGAATAGCCACCATAGAAGGGTTTTTTAGATGCTCAGACTTCCCGATAGTGGTCTGCTGTCCGTTCGGGTGCGTAGGGAATAGGGCGTCCATCAGCTCGTAGCTCATTAGTCGGCCGTCGTTGTCTTGTCCTCGGTTAAATTCCTCATAAACAGCTTCCAGCTCGGTGTGGAACAGCCTTAGAACCAGTTCAGAGAATCGCTCTTGCTCTACTTTGAACCATTTTTCCAGCTCGTTGCTTGGGATATTGTTTTTATAAACCGTTTCATCCAGCCAAGTGTGGGCGTTAGTCCCAGTAGCTCCAAGGGAAGAAATCGCCTTGTCGTATTCGTTGGCAATGGCGTATTTAGACGCTTCTTTAGAGATGGCATCTATCTTTTTGTAGATTTCTTTTTTCTTTTCGGCGTTTTTTTCTGCCTTGTGCTGTTCGTACAGGTCAGAAATTTGTTTTATGTATTTTTTTTCTTTTGCCCAGTCCTGTGTTCCTATTTTAGAAGTTCCTTTGAACATCATATGCTCCAGATAGTGAGCCAGTCCCGTGTTGTCAGCAGGGTCGTTATTACTTCCCGTTCTTACAGGGATATAGGTCTGGATTCGTGGCGCATCAGAATTTTTCGCTAAATAAACTTTTAGTCCGTTTTTCAGAGTATAGACTCTCACTCCGTTTTCATCATTAGAAACCGTAACATACGAGAAACCATTTCTGTCCGTATGTTTTATCTCCTCATAGTTTTGCGCTTGAATAGTATTCATCATCAATGCTAATGCTAATGTGGTTAAAACTTTTTTCATGAAATTAAATTTAAATGGAAACAAAGGTAACCAAAAAATATTAAACCCATAAACAAAGCCAGCGCCTTATTTTATATTTTATAAAAAAAGAAAGTTTCGTATATTAGTCGCTTAAAATATTAAAGACATTGAGCGCATTTCTTACCATTTTAGGTTTTAATTCTGCCATACCTACCGTCACTTCCTCGCCTACGGCACAGGTTTTAGAGATGGCAGAACGGCATTTTCTGATAGACTGTGGCGAGGGAACGCAGGTGCAGCTGAGAAAAGCCAAAGCCAAATTTTCTAAAATCAATCATATTTTTATTTCTCATCTCCACGGCGACCATTGTTTCGGGCTTCCTGGGCTTATTTCGTCCTTTCAGCTGCTCGGCAGGGAAACGCCACTGCATATTTACGGGCCTGCGGGCATTCAGGAGCTGATAGAAACCGTGCTGAGGCTTACCGAGACCAACAAGGGATTTGAACTGGTTTTTCATGAATTAAAGGGAAAAGAATCCGTGCTTGTCTTTGAAGACAGCAAGGTGGAAGTTTATACCATTCCGCTAAATCACAGGATTTACTGCAATGGCTATCTTTTCAGAGAAAAACCAAAGGAACGCCACTTGAATATGAATGAAATCGCCAAATATCCAGAAATAGAAATTTGTGATTATCATAATATCAAACGAGGGAAAGATTTTGTCCTAAATGATGGCTATGTCCTTAAAAATGAAACGCTTACCACTCCTCCCGAGGCGTCTGTTTCTTACGCTTTTTGTAGTGATACCCGTTATTTGGAGTCGGTAATTCCGATTATCGAAGGAGTAGATTTGCTCTATCACGAGGCTACTTTTTTAGATGATTTAAAGGAATTGGCCAAACATACAGGGCATTCCACTGCGATAGAGGCGGCAATGATTGCAGAAAAAGCCAAAGTAAAAAAGTTGATTTTAGGGCATTTTTCTAATCGATATACGGATTATTCAGTGTTTTTAGAAGAAGCCAAAGTTGTATTCAAAAATACCTTCCTTCCCAAAGCCTTGGAACGCGTAGAAATAAATTAAGATTAAATAAAATAATGAGCAAAAAAATACTTTTATTTTTATCCTTGCTGATGAATATTGTGGTGTTTTCGCAGGAAAAAGATACATTACAGACCGCACAAGAAAATCCAGATACATCTATTTTCAAAGGAGGCTTTTCTGAACCCATAGACCGCATGTGGGAGCTGAGAGAACCTTATAAACGCGGAACTTTTAGTCTGAAAGCGCATAGACCCAATTATATCATTCTTTCCAGATATTCAAGCCTTCCTAATAGACAACCTGTGAGCCTGAATGCCAACCGAGAAGTTCCAGAATATAAAAACTTTCAAAATATAGAAGCAAAATTTCAGGTCAGTCTGAAAGCCAAGGTGTTACAGGGTGCTTTCTGGAACAAAGGCGACCTTTGGGTAGGTTTTACCCAGCAGTCTTTTTGGCAGGTTTATAATGGGAAAATGTCCCGTCCATTCCGCGAGACCAACTACGAGCCAGAGCTGATGTTCATCTATCCGCTGAATTTGACCGCAGGGAAATTTAGAATTAAAATGGCAGGAATATCCGTAAATCACCAGTCTAACGGAAAGGAGGAACTGCTCTCACGAAGCTGGAACAGGCTTATTCTCATGACTGCTTTTGAGTGGGGAGATTTTGCCATCACCAATAAATTATGGCAGAGATTTACCGAAAAAGGAGATGATGATGATAATCCCAGCATAGAGGAATATGTGGGAAGAACCGAATTTACCATCGGTTACACCAGAAAAAAGCATATTTTTTCTTTGGTTTTGCGTAATAATCTGAACATCAAGCATAATAGGGGTTTTGCGGAGTTTTC
>JABCOA020000012.1 GCA_013333875.2 Flavobacteriaceae bacterium
ACCGAATTTGTTTTCTTCTCCGTATACTGTGAAGTCTCTTTCGATTTCTGCAAACAATTCTGTATCTGCTAGTCTAATTTTGTCCCCAACTGTTGGTCCATACATTGAGGCATATTTTTGTCTATCTAATTTAGCCATGATTTTAAATTTTAATAGTTAATAATTATTTTTTTAGTGAATTAAGAGCCTCTTTGTTTCTTTCTAAGTGTCTAAGGCTAAATCCTCTTACTGATCTAGCTCCACCGTAAGGAATCAACTCTACTTCTTTAGATTCACCTGGTTCGAATCTTTGTGCAAGACCTGCAGGAACATTCAATCTGTGAGCTTCAGCTGCTTTTCTGTCAAACTCAAGTGCAGAGTTAGTTTCAGCGAAGTGGAAGTGAGATCCAACTTGGATTGGTCTGTCTCCTGTGTTAGTAACTTTAAGTTTAAGAACTTTTTTACCAGCGTTGTATTCGATGTCACCAGAAGCTAAGATGTATTCTCCTGGAACTACATATTTATTATTACTCATAACTTTAATTTTTTTTGAAGTTTAAATTAGTGGATTGGGTGGTGTACTGTTACCAATTTTGTTCCGTCAGGGAAAGTTGCTTCGATTTGCACATCGTGGATCATTTCAGCAACTCCATCCATTACATCTTGACGACTCAAGTATGTAGTTCCTTCTTGCATTAATTGAGCTACAGATTTTCCTTCTCTTGCACCTTCAATTAATTTGTGAGCGATATACGCTACTGTTTCAGGGTGGTTAAGTTTCAACCCTCTGTTTTTTCTGTCTTCAGCCACTTTACCAGCTAGATAAAGCATTAGCTTCTCAGTTTCTCTAGGTACTAAATGCATAATTAAAAATTTAAAATGTTAATATTAAGTTATTATTATATATCAAAAACACATGTTTTGAATATTTTCTTTTTTTTATTAAGGATTTAATGATTTTACTAATTCCTCTGTATTTGGGTTTGATTTGTTCACAGCTTTTTGAACAGCTTCCATAATCCAAGTTGCTACGATGAAACCAATAGTGTAAGTTGCCATATTTTTTCCATTGATAACAATTGAGCCTACTCCATAATGGATCAATACTGCTAAAAGAACTCCTACAACGATGTAAACAAAGTCTGCTCTTGATACTCCTGATTTTGTTACGAATGCACACGCTACCAAGATTGGAGAGAATGAATAAAGTCCGTTTGCTAATACATTAGCATCTATTCCAAGTACATAGTGAGCAAATAATCCTCCCAATGTCGCAGCTGCTGTTCCCCACATCGCTACAGAAGGTGAGCTGATTGCCAATCCTAAGAAGATAAATACCCCTGTAAGGAAGCTAGCACCGAAGTTTACTTCTGCCCATCCGTAGAATGGAGTTTTAATAGCATCTATTGTTCCTGTATAGTCAGGCAATGCTGGTGTAGTTTGCTCTAATCCAAAGATTCCAAAGTTTGAGAATCCCCAGCAAAGAACCCAACATGTTACTACGAATGGGAATGTAAATGCAGTCCATCCTTTAGTTACGAAAACATGCATAATCACTGTTGCTATCACTTCAGCTACTGCTCCAAGAACCCAAAGTAAAGGACTTGCAGCTGTCCAAGTTTCGTGAGCATCGTTAGTTGCAAATGTGAACATTACACACATGTAAGCCAAACTTGCGTTGAATCCATAAAGACCAAACTCTATGTCTGCATCTTTAGCTTTTAATGCTTTTGCTGTAAGTGTTCCTATCAATGCTCCTAGGAAGCAAGTCACACCTAATGTCCAGTGGCTAAAAAACATACCGATTGTAATTAGCAATCCAGACCAACCATTGTCTTGTAGGAAGATTTGTCCTATCCCAACAAGCGTTGTTTTAATCAATTTCATAATTTTCTGTTTTAATTGTTATAATTTAGAATCTGTTATTTATTTTCGTTTCTGTTATTTCTTAGCTTCTTTCTTTTCTTTGATTTTTGCTAGAATCCAATTTACCCAATTCTCCATGCCAACATCTGTAAGAGTTGAGATTTCCATCACCTCAATATCTGGGTTCACGCTTCTTGCATCTTTTGTTACTGCATCCACTGAGAACGGAAGATATGGAAGTAAATCTGTTTTGGAAACAAGCATCAACTCACTTGTTAAGAACATTTTAGGATATTTACTTGGTTTATCATCTCCCTCTGTTACAGCTATCAATGTTACTCTGTAATCCTCACCTAAGTCAAAAGAAGATGGGCACATTAGGTTTCCTACATTTTCAATGAACAATACATCTGTGTTGCTAAGATCCATATGGTCTATCGCCTGTAAGATCATCTGTGCTTCTATGTGACACATCCCTCCTGTCACTATCTGAAGGGCATCTATTCCTACATCCTTCATTCTTTGTGCATCTCTATCTGTTTCTGGGTCTCCCACTAATACAGACATTTTTGCTTTTCCTTTTAGTAACTCTCCTGTCTTCTGCATTAGAGTAGTTTTTCCACTCCCTGGCGAAGAACAAACATTAATTACTAATATATCTTTTAATTTTTCACGAATTGTTCCCGCAACAAAATCGTTTGCTTTCAGCAAGTTAAGTGATACATGCTCTGTATCTATGCTTCCTGCTGTAAGTCTTGATGATTTTGGTTTAACTTCACTCATTTTTCCTAAAATTTATTTCATTAATATATAACTCCTCTCCTTGTATTATGTTCCTTGTAGGATGCCCACAATTACCACATACAAATTTATTCTGTTTTACTTCCGTGACTTCTCCACATTTTTCACATTTTATCAGTACAGGGAGCACATCTACTACCAACTCTGTATGATAAAACTCTGGACACTCCATCACATAAGCTTTATAAGCATTCTGGATAAGGATAGGCTGTACATTACTCAGCAACCCCACCTTTAAATGAACACTTGAAACATCTTCATATTTTTCTGGAAACTCCTCTTGTATTCTGTCAAAAATATTTTTGACTAAATAAATCTCATGCATTTTACAAATCTTTTCTTCTCTAAACTCCTTTTAAGATATATCCTAAAAGAATCTAGCAGTCTACTTTCAAAGATTGGTAAAGTAAGAATAATTGAGGTTTTGAATATTCAGCAGATTGAGAATTATAGGATATATGCTGACTATTTATAGTGTTTAGAATTCTGTTATTATTATTTTCAAATATTTTATCTGCCCCATCATCAAAGTATTTAACTTTTAGCACTCCTGTTTCAGAGTCATCTCCATCTACAATATCAGTCAAGGATATTTTTTTAGCCCCCATAGCGTTTCCGCCTTTTGTAGCAGAACCGTTTTTCAAAAGCAACTGTAATGAACTAGTCACGATCATTACAACCAACATTTGAAATACTACTTTATGAATTCTTGTTCTTTTCATTTGGACTAAACTTTCTTATCCTTTTTTGATGTAACAAATGTAGAGATTATTTATGACATTACAATATTTTTCCCATTTTTTAGTTTATGATATTTAACATATTTTTTAATTCTTTATAAAAAGCCGTTTTTTCGCGAAATAATATTATTAAAATAAAAAAAATAACACAAGTTGTGTTATTTTTAAATTTAGTGTTACAGAATGATGCTTTTTCAACCTTCTTTTTTAACCATTTTTTAACGAAATTTGAGATTTTTGGCTATTTATAGGGAATAATTTGGCGCTTCTTGTGTAATAATCACATCGTGAGGATGAGATTCTTTAAGCCCAGAACCTGTAATTCTTACCATCTTAGATTCCTGCTGTAGTGTTACAATATCCTTCGCACCACAATAGCCCATTCCTGCTCTCAGCCCTCCTGTAAGCTGGAAGATAACATCCTCTAATTTTCCTTTATACGGAACTCGCCCTTCTATTCCTTCTGGAACGAATTTTTTTGCTTCAGACTGGAAATATCTTTCTTTACCTCCTCTCTTCATTGCAGAAAGCGACCCCATTCCTTGGTAAGATTTAAACTTTCTTCCTTGGAAAATGATTTCTTCCCCTGGTGATTCATCCGTTCCCGCCAATAGAGAACCGAGCATCACAGCACCTGCACCACTCGCAATAGCCTTCACTATATCTCCTGAAAGTTTGATACCTCCATCGGCAATAATCGCTACATTGTGTTTTTTAGCAACTTCATATACATTATATATAGCAGACAGCTGCGGAACCCCCACTCCTGCTACCACTCTTGTAGTACAGATAGAACCAGGCCCTACACCTACTTTTAGCACATTTGCTCCTGCTTTTATCAAATCTTCGGCTGCTTCAGCGGTTACAATATTTCCTCCAACAATATCCAAATTAGGGAAATTTTGTCTGATTTCTTTTATTTTATCCAAAACTCCTTTGGAGTGTCCGTGCGCAGAATCCACCGCGATAATATCCACGCCTGCTTCCACCAATGCAGAAACACGCTCAATGGTATCCACTCCAATTCCTACACCCGCACCTACTATCAGCCTTCCTGATTTATCTTTGTTTGCATTTGGGTATTCTAGTTGATTATCTATATCTTTGATGGTAATAAGACCTATCAGTTTGTTGGATTTATCTACAATAGGAAGTTTTTCTACTCTGTTTTTCAGTAGAATTTCTTTAGCTTTTTCTAAATTAACTTCTTCATTAGAAACGATAAGATTTTCCTTGGTCATAAGCTCCTCTACTTTCACAGAGAGGTTCTCTTGATATTTCACATCTCGGTTGGTAATTATGCCTATGAGCTTATGCTCTTCATCCACCACTGGAAGTCCAGAAATTTTGAATTGAGCCATAAGAGCCTTCGCCTCTGCAAGGGTATGGTCTTTAGAAAGAGTAACAGGATTAGCTATCATCCCGTTTTCGGAGCGTTTTACTTGATTGACTTGGGAAGCCTGCTCCTCTATAGGCATATTTTTGTGAATGAATCCCAGTCCGCCGACTCTCGCAAGCGCGATTGCCATATCAGCCTCTGTCACGGTATCCATTGCCGCAGAAACGATAGGAACATTTAGGGTTATTTTATCCGAAAGTCTGGATTTTAAAGAAACCTGATTAGGTAAAACTTCTGAATAAGAAGGAACTAGAAGCACATCATCGAAAGTGATGGCTGTCTCTACAATTTTATCATAAATAGACATAGCACTTTCTTTGCAAAATTAAAAAATTTAATTTAAAAAAGAAAGTGCTATGAGTAACGAATTCAAAATCTAACTCTAATCGTCTATTCTAAGGAAATCTCCTCTTAGCGTAAACTCAAGATCTAAATCGTTATCAAGTTCTACTTTTTGTTTATTCCACTCTTTTTCCCAGTGTACTATTTTATTTTGCGGGTAATATTTTCTCACATAAGCCTGAACTTTAGAAGGAACTACAGAAGAAGGAACACCGCTATAGCTTTTCACTTCTATGATATTTCCAGCGCTGCTAAATTCAGCTTTTGTACCATCTTCAAAATGAACATCATAAACAATTTTACCATCTTCTCTATCTTTGGTAACAGAAGAAATTGCTTTCTTACCAAAATACCTTGTTACATTTCTCTGCACAGCAGAAGGCATGTCTCTTTTTGAAATTGGCATATCATCCTGCGCAAAAAACAATCCTGTTGCAAATAGTGCGAACATCGCACCTAAAATTCTCTTTTTCATATTTTTTCTTTTTATAATTGATATAACAAAAATAGTACCTTTTATTACATAATAGTAATCAGATTGATAGATTTTATCTATTTATCATATAGATGGGATAATATAACCCTATCTTCATCAGTCAAATCAACCTTTCTACGAGCCATTACTTTTTCTATAGTTTCAAATGCCTTGTTCAGATTATACTTTTCATCATCTTTCATACCGCCCCAGCTAAAGCTATTCACTAAATTCGGCGGAAATCCACTCTTGAAAATATTAGCAGCCACACCCACTACTGTTCCTGTATTCAACTGAGTGTTTATCGCTGTTTTAGAGTGGTCACCCATTATCAATCCACAAAACTGAAGCCCTGTATCTACGAATTTTTTCCATTTGTAATTCCAAAGTTTCACATTGGCGTAATTGTTTTTCAAATTGGAAGAATTAGTATCTGCTCCAAGGTTACACCACTCACCGATAACCGAATTTCCGACAAAACCATCATGACCTTTATTAGAATATCCAAAGATAACGATGTTATTTACCTCGCCGCCTACTTTTGAGTGAGGGCCAATGGTCGTCGCACCATAGACTTTAGCTCCGAGATTAAATTTAGAACCTTCACAAAGGGCAATAGGCCCACGAAGATGGCAGCCTTCCATAATTTCCGCATCCTTCCCAATGTATATTTTCCCTGTTTTAGTATTGAGTGTAGAATATTCCACCACTGCACCTTCTTCTATGAACAAATCTTTGGTATTTCCTAAAAATCCATTTGTAGAAGAAAGTGGCTGTGAAGTTCTTCCTTTTGTAAGTAGTTCAAAATCAAAATCTATCGCTTTATCATTGAAAGAAAATAAATCCGTAGACTGTTTAAACAACAAGATTTCTCCCTCTACATCCATCATGGTTGTAATTTGATCCAAACTAAAATTTCCCACATTGACCTTTGCTGCCAAAAGTTCATTTTCATAAACCAAAGCCTCACCAAGCTGAAGTCTCTTTATCTGCTCCAAAACTCTATCCGAAGGAATACAATTAGGCGTGATGAACAAGCTTTCTTTTCCCTCTGGTCTAGCGAATTTTTGCTGAAGATAATCCTCGGTGATGTAGGAAATTTCATCCGTATTCAAAAGCTTTTTCCAGCGTTCAGAAAAAGTAAGAATTCCACATCGCATTTCCGCCACAGGTCTAGTGAAAGTCAGCGGAAGGAAATTTTCCCAATAATGGGCATCAGAAAATACTAACTGCATATTTTTTTATTTGTAACAAATTTAATTCTTTTCCTCTTCTAAACAAAAAACCTCCTGAAAAAATCAGAAGGTCTTTTAATATTTTCCTAATGTTACTTAGCAAATTTTTTGTATTTGTTCATGAACTTGTCTACTCTACCCGCAGTATCTACTAGTTTCACTTTTCCTGTGTAGAATGGGTGAGATGTAGAAGAGATCTCCATTTTTACTAATGGATATTCTTGTCCTTCGTATACAATAGTATCTTTTGTTTCTGCTGTAGATTTGCAAAGAAACACCTCGTCGTTACTCATATCTTTGAAAACAACAAGTCTATAATTTTCAGGGTGGATTCCTTTTTTCATAATATTCTAGAAATTATTTTTATTTTTAAATTCAATTACTTGGATAAAATGGTAATGGACATCTTATCCTTATACTAGGTATTTCAGTTTGCAAAAATATTATTTTTTTTTGAATTCACAAAAACTTTAAATATTTATCTTAAAATATTTATCTTTGAATATTATTTTAATGCGTATGAAAGTAAAATTCTTACTTGGGCTCAGCTTTTGGGTTCTGATGTTATTTATTTCGTGCAAAAGGGATGAAATCAGCTTTGAAACTCCTTCTGCGGACTTAAAATTCTCACAAGATGTAGTTTTTTGTGACACGGTTTATAATCAGGTTCGCTCCGAAACTTATTTCGTAACAGTCTATAACAGAGAGAATAAAGATGTCCGAATCCCAAAAATCACATTAGAAGGCGGAAGCTCCTCGCCATACCGCATCAATGTGGATGGAAAGGCAGGGACAGAGTTTTTTGATGTTCCACTAAGAAAAAACGACAGCCTCATTATCTTCATAGAAATAGCTCCCATAGCCAATGCAAAAGAAGCCATCGCTGAGGACAAAATTATTTTCAGCTCACCGAGAGGCAAACAGCATGTGACACTCCTTTCCGTGGTGCAGGATGCCGAATTTTTCATAAAATCTGATACAAATCCAAATATCCTAAACGCCAATACAACTTGGAGAAATGACAAGGCTAAAATCATCTTCGGAGAGCTTACTCTCGCGGAAGGGAAAACCCTTGATATAGAAGAAGGAACGAAAGTCTATTTCACAAAGAACAGCAGCCTGAAAATTTCTAAAAACGCAAAGCTCAACATCAATGGGCTGATAGATAAAGAAGTCATTTTCCGAGGCGACAGAAATGATATAAGATATGACACTATTCCGCTCAACTGGGATGGAATTTACCTTGAAGAAAACGCTGTTCTAAACATGAATTACGCTAAGATTTTCGGAGGAGATTCTGGGCTTAATCTTTATAAAACTACAGCCAACATCAAAAACTCTATTATTCATACTTTTCAGAAATATGGAATTTATTCCGTAAAATCTAAAATCAATGCGGAAAACATGGTAATGAACAACTGTGGAAGAGCGAATTTAGCCATATTCGGCGGCGGCGAGGCTAATCTTACTCATTGTACATTAGCCAATTATTGGTATCAAAGTTCTGCTTCGCCAGCTTTGGGAATTTATGCCACGAATAAATGGCGAAATAATTCTGGGAATACAGAAAATGCAAATTTGGAACTCAACATCAAAAACTCCATCGTTTACGGAAAAAAGGAAAACTCCATTTCCTTTGAGCCTGTTTCTGGATATAATTTTAATTATCTTATCAGCCATTCGCTTATAAATTACAATAACAAAGCTGGTTATAATTTTGATACAAATCCACAGATAATCAATTCTATAAAAAATGAAAATCCAAAATTCCTAAACCACACCATCGCGAAAATGAACCTTCGCACCGCAAATGATTCTCCTGCCAAAAACAAAGGCAACACATCTACGGCTGCCAGCGTTCCTCAAGACATTAAAGGCGTTTCAAGAACAAGTAATCCTACTATCGGAGCTTATCAATAAAAATATAATTTAAATATATGAACTGTTATAACCACCCTGACTTACCTGCAGTTAGCAGCTGTATAGATTGTAACAAAGGGCTTTGTATAGAATGTTCCTCACGCTATACATTCCCCATTTGTGTAGAGTGTAATAAAAATAGAATTTCTCACGAACGAAGCGAAATTATCAAAGATTTCTTCATTATTTTTGGCGGAGGTGCAGTGATTACTTTTATTGTTTTATCGCTTCTCAATTCTCAAAACAGAGATTTGCCCATAATGTCATACATTATGTTCTTTTATGCTTATTCTTCACTGGTTGCAGGTTGGAGATTTCTAAACAGAATTACAGCCGACTACTTCCTTTTCTTGCCAATTATAGGTTGGTTGATTTATTTTGTGGTTAAATTTTTAATCTCTGGCTGTTTGGGTGTTTTTATTTTGCCTTACAGAATTTACAAAAATATTACTCGGCTAAGAGAACTAAATCAAATAGACTAAATGGAAATCAAAACACTACAAGAACAAGTAGATAACTGGATAAAGACAATCGGTGTACGCTATTTCGATGAGCTGACCAATATGGCGATTCTAACCGAAGAAGTGGGCGAAGTGGCGAGAATCATCGCAAGAAGATACGGCGAACAATCCGAAAAAGAAAGCGATAAAAACAAAAACCTCGGAGAAGAGCTTGCCGATGTGCTTTTTGTAACGCTTTGCCTTGCCAATCAAACAGGGATAGACCTGCAAGATGCCTTTGACAAAAAAATGAAAAAAAAGACAGAAAGAGACCAAAATAGGCACCAAAACAATGAAAAACTAAAATAAAAGCTTGTTCTAAATGAAATTATTTCGCCCAGTTCTTCCAAATGAAATACGAATCACAGGCTCTAAAAGCGAGTCCAATCGTTTATTAATTTTACAAAAACTCTTTGGAAATATTGAAATAAAAAACATATCTAACTCACAGGATACCAATCTTTTACAAAAAGCCTTAAATTCCGATGAGAAAATAATAGACATCCATCACGCTGGCACAGCAATGCGGTTTCTGACTTCGTTTTTTGCAGTTCAGGAGGACGCAGAAAAAATCCTCACAGGCTCTGAAAGAATGAAACAAAGACCTATAAAGCCTTTAGTAGAAGCACTTAGAGAGCTGGGAGCGGATATAGAATATTTAGAGAAAGAGGGATTTCCTCCTCTTAAAATAAAAGGAAAAAAATTAGAAAAAAATTTCGTGGAAATTCCTGCGGATATTTCTTCGCAGTTCATCACTTCGCTCATTCTTGTTGGCGGAAAATTGAAAAACGGCTTGACCATAAAACTTTTAGGAGAAATCACATCAAAGCCTTACATAGAAATGACTCTGAAACTACTTTCGGAAATCAGTGGAAAATCAATTATCCTAAAAGACAAAACCATCCAAATTCCCAACATTAAAACTCAAAAAATAGCCTTCACTGTAGAGTCCGACTGGTCTTCGGCTTCTTATTTTTATTCGTTTTCAGCTTTGAATAGACAAAAAATTACACTTAAAAATTTTAATAAAAATTCTCTGCAAGGCGATTCCAGAATTACCGAAATTTACTCCCAGTTTTTCGGAATTGATACTATTTTTAATGAAAATCAGCAGGAAATTACTTTGATTCCAAAAAATAATTTTAGCCTTCCTCAGTTCATTCAGCTCAATATGAACGACTGTCCAGACATCGCTCAAACGGTCTGTGTAACGGCTGCTGCACTGAAAATTCCTTTTGAAATCGGTGGACTTGCTACTCTTAAAATAAAAGAAACCGACAGGCTCTCTGCCCTTCAAAACGAACTAAAAAAAATAGGCTGC
>JABCOA020000013.1 GCA_013333875.2 Flavobacteriaceae bacterium
TAAGAAGGTCACCACCTTATATTTGTATCACAATGAAGTAAAAGACCTTTCCCCTTTGAAGCATCTATCCTTGGAGGAATTGAACTTAGAGCAAAACAAAATAGAAGACCTTAGCGATTTGGTAGGTATGGAGACCCTCCGGAACTTAAAGATATGTTTTAACCCTATAAAAGACGCCTCTCCTTTGCTAAAAATGCCTTATTTAGAGTTTGTTTGTACAGATGCTAAGGATATTTACTTACCTTTGGAACATTATCTCAATAAAATTGTAGTAAGAGAAGTGTTTGGAGGAGAATATCCAAACTTTGAAGAAGCAGATACTTATATATTTAGTAAAAAAGAATGAAAAAAATGACCTTATTAGCCTCTTTGTTAGCCTCATTCTGTTGCAAAAATTCACCAGAAGAAAGAAAAGCCACTGAAGCCTTTCCCCTACAATCCCTACTTACCTATGAGTATTGTGGAGAAAAGGATGGTTTCCAGTATTTCTTATTGGACAACCAATGGGAGCGTAAAGTGTTCAAAGTAAAAAGTTCCGAAATAAACATTGATTCTCAATATGCCTTTCGTGCTAATGCCTCTTTTAAGCATAAAATTCCTATCACGCCTGTTGTTCAAGAAAAAGTCTTTGCTGAAATCCCTATGAGTGGGCAAAAACTCTATTTGTACAAAGAAAATGTGGTCGTTCGCTATTTTCTCAACTGCTCTGATCTGCATAAAAAAGCAACCGCCCAGCCCACTTATTTATACGATGAAATCACCCAAGAAGAAGCCGAAACACATAGTCAAGAGCGTGCTTATTATATCGGCTATTTCAAAGGAGAGCAGCTCATTCGCTATGAAAAAATCTACCAAGGGAAAGTGTTGATGGATAAAAACTTTAATCATGATTAAAAAAGTAGCTAAAATAATTTAATATATGTACTTTTGTAAAGAATCCTTACAAAATTAATAATATTGATTGATTTTTATAATTTTAAAAAATGGCTATATTTTATCCTGATTTTGAAACAATTTTAATGATGAAAGTTCCTCCAACTAGTGGAGAACTTTACCTCCTCAATTTCCTAAAAAACAATTATAATGATGAATATGAAGTCTATTTTAATCCATACATGAACGGCGATAGACCTGACATTATCATTATGCGGAAAAATGGAGGAGTTTTTATTATTGAAGTGAAAGATTGGGATTTATCTTCTTATAGTTTAAAAGAGAAAAAACAATGGATTGTAAATCATAATAAAGCAATTACTAAGTCTCCTATTCAACAAGTTTTGAAGTATAAAGAGAATTTATACGATTTACACATACCAAATTTATTAGAAAAAAAAATAAAAGATTATAAAAATTGGAAGATGGTGTGTTGTGCCGTTTATTTTCATAACACCTACCAAAATAATCTTCAAAAATTTCTGGTAGAACCTTTTAAAGAAGATGAAAAATACCTAACTTTTCTAAAACACAATATTGATCTCATTGGTAGAGATGATTTAGAAAAAGAAAAATTTGATAAAATTCTTAAAAAAAGATATATCAATGGAGATAAGCCATCTTATTTATTTACCCAAGAATTATATAAAAGTTTTTCTAGATTTCTCAATCCACCTATACATTTAAAAGAGCAAGGGAAACCTGTCATTTATTCGCAAGAACAACAACGAATAATTTATTCGCAAAATAAAGCTCAAAAAATAAAAGGAGTTGTAGGCTCTGGAAAAACAACAACCCTAGTAGCTCGGGCTGTAGAAGCTTATAAACGAATTTTAAAAGAAAATGATAATCCTAAAATTCTTATACTCACTTTTAACATTACATTAAAGAATTATATCCACGATAAATTAAATCAAGTTCCAGAAGAATTTGAGTGGAAGTCTTTTGAGATTTTGAATTATCATTCATTGATAAATTTTGTTCTCAATAATATTGGAATTGATATTATCATAGATAATATACCAAAAGAATATATTAGTGCTTATTTGGATGAAAAATATTATTCTAATATACAATTGTTTGAAGAAAATAAAAATATTATACAAAAATACGATGCTATTTTAATAGATGAAATACAGGATTATAAATATATTTGGTTTGAAATTCTAAAAAAATATATTCTAAAAGAAAATGGAGAATACATTTTATTTGGAGATGAAAAGCAGAATATTTATGCACGAGAGATGGAAGACAAAAAAGTTAAAACCAATATACTTGGAGCTTTCAACTTATTAAAACAATGTTATCGTTCTGATCAAAAAGTAAAAGAATTAGCTGTATTATTTCAAAAAGAAATTTACAAAGACAAATACGATATTGATAATTTTGATAAAAAAGAAGACACTCAGCTTTCCTTTGAATTTGAAAAGCATGGAAGCATTAACTACATGTTTTTAGAAAACACCCTTGACCTTTCTGCTTTATATAATATTATTCATCTAAGTTTAGAAAACAAATACAAAGATATCTCTATCAATGATGTTTGTGTACTGGGATTTTCTATTGACAATTTGAAAGAGTTTGAAGCTTATTACAGATATCATTCTCATGAAAAAACCAATACAATGTTTGAAACTAAAGAAATAGCATATAAAATTCTTTTGAATAACCTCCCAGAAAAATTATATGTAGAATGGCAAAAATTATTACAAAAAAACAATATTGACTTTTTAGCTAAACTACTAACAATATACGAACTATACGAAAAATATAATGATGAGTATCATCAGTTCGATATTACTTTAGAAAACGAATGTAAGAAAGCAAAAATTAAAACTCAAGACTTCTTAAATTTTATAGAAAACAATCGAAAAAAATATGAGGATTTAAAAAATTCTACTCATCAAACTTTTGAAACTATCCGAAAAAATAAAAAAATGAACTTTTGGTTTAATAGTGGAACTATTAAAATTTCTACTGTCCATAGCTTCAAGGGATGGGAAAGTGAATTAGTATTTTTGATTTTAGAACCTTCTAATTCTCAATCTATAGATGAGATTTTATATACAGGTATTACTCGAAGCAGATCTCATTTAGTTATAATTAATTTTGGAAACCAAGAATATGATAAAAAATTGAGAGGATTAATAGAAAAAATAAACTCTAAATAATTTTATCATACTATGTTCTTAAAACCTATTTCAGATTAGCCTTTTTCGCGAGTTCGAATAATTCTGGATTGATGTGGCAGTATCCACTTGGGTTTTTGTCCAAATAATCCTGATGATATTCTTCTCCACTGTAAAAATTTTTCAAAGGCTCGTTTTCCACCACTATGGGTTTTTCATAATTTCTTTGAAGCTCCGAAAGTGCCTCTGTTACTACTTTTTCATCTTCTGAATTTACCCAATAAATTCCCGTTCTGTAGCGGGTTCCGATGTCTTCTCCCTGCTGATTAAGGCTTGTAGGGTCTATGGTTTTAAAAAACAAATCCAAAAGCATTTCCAGACTTACCACCTTTGGGTCATAAGCCACCTTTACCACCTCTGCAAAGCCCGTGCTGTCAGTATACCCCTGCTCATAAGTGGGATTTTCTATATTTCCGTTGGCATAGCCTACCTGCGTAGCCGTTACTACGTTGATTTGTTTGAAAAAATGCTCCGTTCCCCAGAAACACCCACCAGCAAAATAAATTTCTCTATCCATTTTATTTCTCGCCCTTAAATTCTTTTATCGTTTCCTGATATAAATTCTCATACATCGGAATGATTTTATTATAATCAAAAGTCTTCGCTACTTCTGTGGCATTTGTTTTCATTTCCTTTAAAAGAGTTTCATCAGACAAAATCTGAAGTGTATATTCAGCCATTTTATCCACATCGCCTACATTCGCCAAAAATCCTGTCTTTCCATGAATATTAACCTCTGGAATCCCTCCTGTATTACTGCTGACCACAGGCGTTCCTGCTGCCATAGCCTCTAGCGCCGCCAGACCGAAACTCTCCTTTTCCGAAGGGAGAAGGAACACATCTGCATAGGTAAGCACTGGGCGAAGGTCATTCACTTTTCCCATGATTTTTATTTTGTCAATAAAATCTGGTTTTTCTGATAAGAAAGCATTTACTTTTTCCATCTCAGGGCCCTCTCCTACTATGATTAGTTTGCTCGGAATTTTTTGATTTACCTTTTCAAAAATCCCCAAAACATCCTGAATTCTTTTAACTGGTCTAAGGTTAGAAATATGCACTAAAATCTTCTCATTATCCTCTGCAAACTGATTTCTATGACAAATAGAACACTGCTCAAAGTGTCTTTCTTCGATGAAGTTCGGAATCACATGGATTTCTTTTTTAATGTCAAAAAAAGCCAATGTATCCTGTTTCA
>JABCOA020000014.1 GCA_013333875.2 Flavobacteriaceae bacterium
GAAATATCCATAAAGAATCAAAAACAAGAAGAAAACCAAGATATAGACCACCATAGGAATGGTTTTGGTTCTTGCGATTACTTTATCAGCCAGATTATCTGGAACTAAATGTAGAACCATCGCTGCTAAAATCATCCACACCACGCCTTTGTAATTGTCATAAAAAGGACCAAATACACTGATATCAAAGTTGTTAAAGATTTGATAAATCATCGTTTTAGCGATTTCTAAATCTTCAGCTTTGAAGAAAATCCAAGCAAAACAAACAAAATGGAAAGTCAAAATACCAGATATGATTTTGTAAATTCGGCTTTGGTTAAGAGATGATAAACTTTTGTCAGTCAGCAGCATCCATATTTTATGAATTCCAAGTCCCACGCCGTGGATAGCTCCCCAGATGATGAAATTCCAGCTGGCTCCGTGCCAAAATCCTCCCAAAAGCATGGTAGTCAATAGGTTGAAGTTAGCCGCTATACCGCTATTTTTTCTTGTGATTAAGGCTGGAATTATAAAAATCAATAATAAAACTGCAGAAACCAATGCTGCCCAAAGATTGGATAAGTGGAACAGTTCTACTCCCATGATGAAAGAACCCACTAGGAATCCTCCCACGAAAATGAAAGAAGCCACCGAGAAATTTCTGTTTCCTCCTAATGGAATGTAAAGATAGTCTTTCAGCCATGTAGATAGAGAAATATGCCATCTTCTCCAGAATTCTGTGATGTTTATACTTTGGTATGGCGACATGAAGTTAGGAGGGATTTTGAAGCCAAGCCAAAGCGCGATACCTATCGCAATTTCACTATAACCACTAAAATCACAATAAATCACCATAGCATAGCCATAGACCGCCATCAGGTTTTCTACACCCGTGTGCAGAGCAGGATTATCAAACATATAATCCACCATATTTAGGGTGATGTAGTCTGATATGACTAGTTTTTTAATCAATCCTGAAATAATCAGGAAAAATCCTTTTGCGAAGTCGCGCTCCGAAATCACATACGGCTCGTTAATCTGCGGCACGAAATCATGCGCACGAACGATAGGTCCCATCATCAGTTTTGGGAAAAACGCCAAGAACAAAAGATAATCAGAAAATTTATCCGCTGGCTTAAATTCTCCACGATAAACATCTACCGTATAGCTGAGATTTTCAAAAGTATAAAATGAAATCCCTATCGGAAGAATGAGGTTCAAAGGATTAAAATTGGTGTCAAATAGAGAATTAGAAATCTCGATAAAGAAATCTGTGTATTTAAAATAGAAAAGCATTCCGAGGTTAAATAAAATACTCAGAACCAGCAGAAATTTTTTCCTGCTTTGGCTTTTTTCTCTATAAATAGCATTGGATAAAAAGAAATCCACCACTGCTGAAACCAGCACCAAACCGACAAACCAGCCACTCGCTTTATAGAAAAAATAAAGCGAAAAAATGCAGAAGACATATCTGCGGGCTTTGTGGTGATTTCTTAAAGCAAAGAATAATAGAATAAATAGCGTGAAAAAATACACGAAAAAACCATTGTTAAACAGCAACGGGTTTTTACTATCATATAGAAACTGCTGTAGGAAAGCGTTCCAGTCAAATGTTGCAAAAAATTCTTGTAATGGTTTCATTTATTTTCGTTTGTATTTTTTGTAGTCTTGGATGATTGCATTGTATATTTTTTCGGCTAAAACCTCTGCACCTTTTCCATTCGGGTGGATGTAGTCTTTATTTGCTAGTGGCGGACTTTGTGTAGCCCATCTTACGATAGAGTTTTCTCCACCCATGGATTCGAATTGGTTATAAAACGCCATTTTGTTATCAAAAGCCAGTTTCGCTTGGGTTTGTATCAGATTAGGAATACCGATGGCTGTTTTGTATTCTCCGCCATATCTAAATGCTCTGTCTGCGGTACTTACCAGCAAGAAATCAGTTTTAGGAAAGGCTTTTCGCATTTTGCTCAGTATAGGCTGCATCATTTTTTCATAATGAGAATAGTTGGTATCTTTTGGTCTAAATAAAAGATTTACACCATATTGAAATACAATCAAATCATAAGGATTGGCTTCTTGGATTGATTCCAAAAAATCCTCATTTATTTTGCTCAATTCCACACCTGTGATTCCTCGGAAAGAGAAATTATCCAAAATTATCCCATTTTCAGATTCAAAACCAACTCCGAATATCGGTAATGAAGATGTTTTAGATCTTATTTTTAGAGTGTTATCGGTATTGTCAGCTAATATTTTTCTATTAACCAAATGATTTCCCTGTAATGTGTGTTCCATTCCATCTATCTCTATTTCAGCACCTTCTGTCTTTCCGTAGAGAATGTATTTTTGAATAGGTAAAGTGCCGTCTGTGAGGGTTCTGTCTTGGTAGGTTCCACTTCCTGCACCTCTGAAAGTATGCCCAGAGATGTACATGTTTTGCGCTTTAGGAGTCATGAAATTGGTGCTTTCCCAGCCCGTTCCAGAAACTCTAGCGGTCTGGCGAAATTGCGCTACATTAGAATGCATCGGCAGAAAACCAACTCCCTGTCCACCAAACTCCTGTTGTAGAAGTTTTCTCAGCGTTTGGGTAATGAGGTCGCCCTCTATCATACTATCTCCAAAGTAAGCGATACGGATTTTGCCTTTTCCTGTATTTTTTAGTTCAGTTAATTTTTGAGCTAAAATAGGCAAAGCAACCACGCTGTCTCCTTTGTGAAAATTAGTGATAAATTCAGGTTTTTTATACAGTTCAAAATCCTCTTGTGCAGCTTCTTTAGCAGGTTTTTCTGCTGTTTTTCCTGCGATAGCAGATTCTCCACTTGCATTTTGCTCTTCTTCTGATTTTTTAAAAATATCAGAAACCAAATTTATTTTATCAAAAGCTTCAAACTTCCATCCATATACATATGATAGGATAGATGCTGACAGATAGACCAAAAAACAGGAGGTAACCAAGATTACCACCCTGTGAATTCTATTATTATTCAAAATAATTTTTTTTATTACAACGAAGCGCAAATTTATTTATTTTGTATAAACCGAACAAATTTTAAATAAAAAAAGCTGTCTGAATTTTCAGACAGCTTGTGTTTTTAAGATAAATTAAATTTTTCGATAATCATTTTGACTCTTTTTTTCCATTCTACAGGCTGGGTAGAATATCCCGCTGCGGCTATGGCTTTTACCCATTCAGCTGTATCTTTGATACCTTTTAGATCTGAGTAGTATTTTTTTCTTGAGAGAATCTGACAGAAAGCCTCGTAGCTTTCTCTTGTGGAATCAAAACTTTTGTATTTTGATTTTGTTACTGTATTCTTACCTACAATTCCGAAATGGTTGTTGTAAGTTTTAGCTCCTTTACTTGTTCCACCACCTGTTTCTACGAAGGCTACGGCTAGGATAACTCCACTTGGTATTCCGTATTTTTCGGATAACTCTTCTGCTAGCTGCTCATTAGTAGTGATGTAGTTGTGTTTTTTTTGCTGAGCATTTGCTGAAACAGAAAATAAGGTTAAAACCAAACTCATGATTACTACTTTCAAATAATTAATTTCGTTTTTCATATCATTTAAATTTGGTTGCAAAATTACGCATAAAAATAGAAATGCCTAATTTTTAACAATTTATAACACTGAAAACGGCATATTGTTTTATATTTAGTTAAAAAAATGTTAAAATCGTTTATTTTTTTGGATAATAAATAAAACAAACCAAATGAAAAGTCAAGGCAGCAACCAAGCCAAGCCGTAAGTCGCCAGAGGAAGGTAGTCGTGAAGAGGCTGAAAGCTCTCAAAACCGATGGCTATCATAAAATCTGGTATCGCAAATATCCCAGCAACCATCGTAACTCCTCTGAAAATGGAAATGGAAGTCCAGCTCTCTGGAACGAAATTAAGTAAAATAAGAGCCATGATGACAGGATAAATCAGCACAAGCACAGGAACAGCAATAGAAACGATGTTTTCTACGCCTGTCTGTCCCACAAAAACACCTAAAATACAAGAGAAAACGACAACCAGCTTGTAGACCAATTCAGAATTTCCGAAAATGTTTTTCATGAAATCTGCTGCTCCTGTAATGATACCGACAGCAGTAGTGAAACAAGCAATGCTGACACTTACGCTCAGTAATGTTTTCCCGATGTCGCCCAAGATATGCCAGCTTACCTTCGAAAGAACCTCTGAACGGGAAATATCATCTGATGGGAAATGAACTTTTAGTACCGCTCCTGTATAGATAAACCCTGCATAAATGATGAACAGCGCCAAACCGCTTATCAGACCTGCATAGATGGTAAGTCTTCTTTTTTGTGCAAAGTCCAGTGAACTATCCATATTTAGAGAGGTGATGATTACCGCGCCTATGATGATGGATGCCATTCCGTCAAAGGTCTGATAGCCCTCTAAAAGTCCTACAGAAAAGGGTTTTTCTAAATTTGATTTTGGGATTTCGTTATCAACGAAAAATACTGCTCCTAAAATGATAGTCAAAATGATTATCAATAGGATAGGAGTTA
>JABCOA020000015.1 GCA_013333875.2 Flavobacteriaceae bacterium
AAAACAGTCTCTCATATGGCACAATTCCTATGCCAAGAAAATTTTACGACAAAAATGCATAAATATCTTTAAATTCAAATAAAAATTCCGAAATTTGTATTATGGAGGTTGATAAAGTGTACATTCCCATAGTAGATATTCCGCTGGAAGGAGGAGTAAAATTGTCCGTGAAACGCGAGGATTTGGTTCATCCGCAGATTTCGGGTAATAAGTATTGGAAAATGTTTTATAATGTAAAGACATACCTTGCCCGAGAGGTGAAAAATCCTTTGATAATCACTTTTGGGGGAGCGTATTCTAATCATATCGCGGCGGCGTCTGCTGTTGGAGAAAAATACAATATTAAAACTCTGGGCGTTATCCGTGGAGAGGAGCTGGAGAATAACTGGCAGGGAAACCTCACGCTGGAAGATGCACACAGGAGAGGAATGGATTTTTTGTTCGTTACCAGAGAGGCGTATAGAGATAAGGAAAAAATAACAAGAGATTTGCAGGAAAAATTTCCCGAAGCCCTTATTGTCCCTGAAGGCGGGACTAATGAACTGGCAGTGAAGGGAGTGAAACATATGCTGGATGAACGAACAAAAGAATTTGATTATATTTGCACCGCGGTTGGGACAGGGGGAACCATTTCGGGCTTGTCCAAATTTGCAGAAGAACACCAGAAAATATTGGGGTTCAAGGTGGTGGATGACCCTACTTTGGAGGAGAGAATCCAAGGGCTGAGCGGAAGGAAGAATTTTACCCTTTTTGATGCTCATGATGGCAGATACGGGAAAATCATAGATGAAAATATTCAGTTTATCAATGATTTTTATGAGCAGTATGATGTTCCTCTAGACCCGATATACACAGGGAAAATGATGAGAAATCTGATGAAACTGATACAGGAAGGGTATTTTCCGCAGGGCAGCAGGATTTTAGCATTTCAGACAGGAGGACTACAGGGGATTTTAGGGGCAAATGAATGGTTGAAAAAAACAAAAAAAGAACTAATCAAAATAAAATTTAACTAAAAATGAAAAAATTATTGTGTTTATTATCAGTAGCAGGTTTGGGGCTGTTTTCTTACGCTCAGGATTGGAAAACAGATGACCAATACATCCAGAATTTCGCTAAATATGCAGTGGAAGAGATGGAGCTGTATAAAATTCCAGCAAGTATCAAACTTGCACAGGGGATTTTGGAAACAGGAGGAGGACAGAGCCGTTTGGCAAAAGAAGGGAAAAATCACTTTGGGATAAAATGTAAAGAAAACTGGACAGGGAAGACCATGAAACATACAGATGATGCACCAAATGAGTGTTTCCGTGTGTATGATGACCCTAGAGAATCTTACAGAGACCATTCTTTGTTTTTGGCAACGAGAAAGTATTATGTAGGACTTTTTAAATTAGATATTAAAGATTACAAAGGCTGGGCGTATGGGCTTAAAAAGGCTGGATATGCTACCAATCCTAAATATGCACAAATTCTGATAAACAGAATAGAAAAATACAGACTGCATGAATTTGATAATATAAAATCACATGAAGTTTCTGCAAAACTAAAAGAATTGTATCCAGAGTATAAATCTGAAAATCAAGAAATTAGAAATCAAGAGCCAGTTAAAGAAAAATCCACAAAAGAGGAAGTGAGAACTGAGCCTGTACTGCGCGAAGAAAAAGTAAAAGAGCCAGTAGTTCAAAAGCAAGAAACAAAACCAGAAACAGAAATATCTAAACCAGAAGTAGAGTCTGGTAAAAAAAAAGAACCAGAGCTTCACAAGTACGAAGAAGGAAGGCTCACAGAAGAAGCCGTTTTGCATAGCCTAAATGAGAGGAATCATCCTAATTCGAATTTGAAATATGTGGTTTTGGGAGGAAATATCTCTCTTTCTGCTTTGGCGAAAAAATATAATCTCAGAGTGAGCGACTTGAAAGATTATAATGATTTAAAAACATCTGATTTGAAAAAAAATCAGATTGTTTTTTTAGAGCCTAAAAAATCTTACGGAAGCCAAGAAACACATACTGTGAGTAAAGGCGAAAAAATGTATGATATTTCCCAGAAATATGGGATAAAACTAAAGAATTTGTATCTAAAAAATAGAATGGAGGAGGGACAAGAACCAAAAGAAGGACAGGTGCTTTACCTTCAAAATAAAAAGCCAAGAAGGGAGAGATAATGTTCTCCCTCTTTTTTTATGGAATGTTCAGATATTTGTGCGTTTGTACGGAAGCTATCCATTTAGGATTTTGTAGAATGTAATCTGTGATTTTTGGATAGTTTTGCTCCCTTTTGCTCCATTCAGACTGCAGGTATAGTTTGCATTTTTCTGATACTTTGGCGGCTTGTTCTTCAGCAAATTTGAAATCGTGATTGTTAAAAATAACCACTTTCAGCTCGTCAGCCATTTGGTAAATTTCTTCTTTTGGAAGTTTTACTTTCTTGGGAGAAAGAGTAATCCAGTCAATATGTCCTCTTAGATTGTGCGAGCCAGAGGTTTCCACATGAATCGTACAGCCTAATTCTTTTAGTTTTTTTGTTAAAATATTCAAATCCCACATCAGAGGCTCACCGCCTGTGATGATTATGGTTTTGCAGTGTTTAGCCGCTATGGCAGCGATTTCTTCTGCATCCATCAACGGATGAAGCGTGGCATCCCAGCTTTCTTTGACATCGCACCAGTGGCATCCTACATCACATCCACCTAAACGGATGAAATAAGCCGCCCTGCCAGAGTGGGCACCTTCTCCTTGAATAGTATAAAAATGCTCCATAACAGGGAGCATTTTACCTTGATTTAATAATATTTTTTGTTCACTACTAAAATCTGACATTTTTCACTCACTATTTTTTATAAGCTAAAAGCGTATTTTTCATCAGCATGGCTCTGGTCATAGGGCCTACGCCACCAGGAACAGGCGTTATAAAACTTGCCTTTTTTTCGCATGCTTCAAAATCTACATCTCCTACTAAATGATAACCTCTCTCGCTATCATCATTCACTCTAGTAATCCCTACATCTATAACCACGGCACCTTCTTTTATCATATCTCCTTTTAGATAATTAGGAATACCTAATGCTACGATGACGATGTCTGCCTTTTGGGTATATTCTTCAATATTAGGCGTGTGGCTGTGGATAAGTGTTACTGTGGCGTCAGTTCCTTTGGCACTCATCAGAATACTCATAGGACGGCCAACGATTCTGCTTCGGCCGATAACCACACATTTTTTTCCTTTGGTGTCAATGTTATATCTCTCCAAAAGCTGCATAATCCCAAATGGAGTAGCAGGCAGAAGAGAGTCCATTTCTAAAGCCATTTTCCCAAAGTTTTCTGGGTGGAAGCCATCCACATCCTTTTTAGGGTCGATAGCCATGATGATTTTTTCTTGGTCTATGCCTTTCGGAAGAGGAAGCTGCACGATGAATCCATCTATTTCCTCATTCTCGTTTAGTTTTTTTATTTCTTCTAAAAGTTCATTTTCACAAATCGTGTCAGGGAATTTTAGCAGCGATGAGGTAAATCCCACCTCTTTACAATCCTTGACTTTGCTATTTACATAGGCTTTGCTGGCTCCATTTTCTCCCACCAGTATAGCTGCCAAGTGAGGCGCTTTTTTGCCGCTCTGTACTATTTTCGTAACTTCTTCTTTTATCTCTTGTTTTATTTTGTGAGAGATGCTAAGTCCATCTAAAATTTCAGCCATAATATTATTAGTTTTTTTAAAGTTCTTTTCGTAGCCTTGCCACTGGAATGTTGAGCTGTTCCCTGTATTTAGCAACGGTTCTTCGGGCGATATTGTATCCTTTTTCTTTCAGTGCGGTGACCAGCGCATCATCCGTGAGAGGTTTCTTTTTATTTTCCTTGTCGATGATTTCCTGCAGATGGTTTTTGATTTCTTTTGTGGAAACTTCTTCCCCTTCATCATTAGTCAAACTATCTGAGAAAAGATTTTTTAGATAAACTATACCGTGCGGTGTGTCAGCATACTTGCTCTTGACCACCCTAGAAATAGTAGAAATATCAAATCCTGTGATGTCAGAAATATCTTTTAGAATCATAGGTTTGATGTTTTTTTCATCCCCTGTGATGAAATATTCTTTCTGCATCTTAGCAATGGCTGTAATGGTCTGTATCAGAGTGTTTTGTCTTTGATTAACAGCATCTATATACCATTTCGCGGCATCTAATTTTTGTTTAATGAAAAGAGCCGCCTGCTTGTGTTCAGGAGAGCTTTTATCGTTAGAATATGTTTCTAAAATTTCTTTGTACTCATTGGAAACCCTCAATGTAGGAGCGTTTTTATTGTTAAGCATCGGGATTACCTCGTTGTCCTTTACCTGAATGATAAAATCAGGAATAATTTCTTGATTGATGGTAATGGTCTGTGTATCAAAGTTTCCACCTACTTTTGGTGAAAGTTTTGCAATCTCTTCTAATACATCTTTCAGCTGTTCCTCATCGATATTATACCGCTGGATAATTTTAGAATAATGCTTGTTGCTCAGTGCATCAAACTGGTTTTTCAGTATGCTGGCAGTAATGCTTACATTGGGATTGTCGCTTACTTTTTTCTCTATTTGTAGAAGGAGACATTCTTGTAAGTTTCTCGCGCCCACGCCCGCAGGTTCTAGTTTTTGGATATAGTTTTCTAAAATGTATTCCAGTTTAGGAATGTCCGTATAAATTCCCTGTGAGAAAGCCAAATCATCCACGATTGATTTTAAATCTCTACGAAGATACCCATCATTGTCAAGGTTTCCTATGAGATATTCGGCTATTTTTAGCTCTTCATCAGAAATATTACTAAGTCTAATCTGCTCCAAAAGATACTCATAAATGGTCTGTCCCTCTGTCAATAAACTCTCGTTGTCAAACTCCTCATCATCAGGAGAGTAGTTGCTGGATGCAGTTTTGTAGCTTGGCTCATCATCATACAGATACTCATCTACATTGAAATCTGTTTCTATGCTCTCCGTTCCCTCGCTTTCGTAGTCGTTTCCTAAATTGTCATAATCCTCCTCCTTGTCATCCGTTACTTTTTCCAAAGCAGGATTTTCCTCTAACTCACGCTCCAGCTCCTCCTCAAATTCCAGCGTATGAAGCTGAATGAGCTTCATTAACTGAATCTGCTGTGGAGCGAGTTTTTGACCAAGTTTAAGTTGTAAATTTTGTTTGAGCATATCAGTTTTAGATTATTAGTTCTAGGAGGTTATCCGTTGATTCCTCCCATTTCTATCTGGTTGTCTTCATCTATTTCTATATTGGCTAAATGGTCAAAGAAATAATTTGGCTCTGCATCTAAATCAAAATCACAGCTAATCTCTTCACTATCAATATAAAAATTAAGAGAACGAACACCGATAGCTTCTTTAAATTCCTTTTCAGAAATTGTTCTATCAAGGCTGAATTCATCGAAATATTCAGCAACTCCTTTTTTGGCTATTTCTTCTGAAATCCAGTCATTCAGTCCTTCAAAAATAGATTCTTCTTTAATAAAAGTATCTAAAATCAAATCCTTATGGCTTTCTATCCACTGGATTTTTTCCTCTATTTTCTGAAAATATTTTTTTTGTTCTTCTTTGGTTGCTTCTAGTTCTTCATCAAATTCAATATAAATTTCTGTATCAAATTTGTTCCAAATCTTGGCAACAGCTTCAAATTCAGGATAGTCTCTATAAGTTATTTTCATAATCCTTATTTTATTTACATAATTCTTAAAACTCTGCGTTTCTTGGTGTTCTTGGGAAAGGAATCACATCACGGATGTTCGTCATTCCTGTTACGAATAATACCAATCTCTCTAGTCCGAGCCCGAAACCAGCGTGCGGCACAGAACCGAATTTTCTAGTATCTAGATACCACCATAGTTCCTCCTCATCTACATTCATGTCTTTCATTTTTTGGACAAGAACATCCAGTTTTTCTTCTCTCTGAGAACCACCGATGATTTCACCGATTCCAGGGAAAAGAACATCCATTGCCGCTACGGTCTTTTGGTCATCGTTCAGCTTCATATAAAACGCCTTGATATCCTTCGGATAGTTGAATAAAACCACAGGGCTTTCAAAGTGTTTTTCCACCAAATAGCGCTCGTGCTCAGATTGTAGATCTGCTCCCCAAGCCTCTATTGGGAATTGGAATTTACCTTTTTTATTCTCTTTAGAGTTAAGCAAAATCTCGATAGCCTCAGTGTAGCTCAGCCTTATGAAACGCTTTTTCACTACATTCTGAAGTTTTTCTATCAGTCCTTCTGCTGCTCTTTCTTTTTCAGGTTTTTGTTTTTGTTCCTCTGCAAATCTCTTGTCAAGAAGTTCTAAATCATCTTTGCAATTATCTAATAGATAGTTGATTACATATTTTAAGAAATCTTCCGCTAGATCTATGTTGTCTTCCAAATTGTTGAATGCCACTTCTGGCTCCACCATCCAGAATTCTGCTAGGTGTCTGGTTGTATTAGAATTTTCTGCACGGAAAGTAGGCCCAAAGGTATAAACTCTTCCTAGTCCCATCACCGCAGTTTCCACATTTAGCTGTCCAGAAACCGTAAGGGAAGTTTTCTTACCGAAGAAATCTTGGTCGTAGTCCACATTTCCATCTTCTGTTTTTGGAACATTATTTAGGTCAAAGTTTGTAACCTTGAACATTTCTCCTGCTCCCTCAGCATCAGCTCCTGTGATTAGAGGAGTGTGGATGTAGAAGAATTGATTTTGGTTAAAGAACTGATGAATCGCAAAACTCACAGCGTGGCGAATTCTAAACACAGCTCCGAAAAGATTAGTTCTAAATCTCAAATGAGCCTGTTCTCTTAGTAACTCTAAAGAGTGTTTCTTAGGCTGAAGAACCGTTTTTTCTAGTTCATCAGTGAAATTATCTCCTAAAATTTCTATTTTCTTTGCTAAAACTTCTATGTTTTGTCCTGCTCCTTGGCTTTCTACAATTTCTCCTGTCACTTTCAGAGAGGACGCTGTATGGATTTTTTTGATAATTTCTTCATCAAATTTTTCGAAATCCACTACAATCTGGATATTATTCGCGGTAGAACCGTCGCTCAGTGCGATGAATCTGTTAGAACGAAAAGCTCTGACCCAGCCTTGGATACAGATGTCGTGGTGAATATGTTTTGTGTAATTATCAAGAATTTCTTTAATCGTTAATCGTTTCATAAGATGATATTATTAAAACAGCAAAGATAAAATAAAAAGATGGAAATAAAAAACCGCTGTAAATCTACAACGGTTTTTATTTTAATTGAAAATCAATTATTTTTTCTTAGCACCTGCTACTGCGTCAGCTAGCTCAGCACCTGGCTTGAATTTAGCAACTTTTTTAGCAGCGATTTTGATTGGTTGTTTAGTAGCTGGGTTGATACCAGTTCTTGCAGCTCTTTCTGTTACAGAAAAAGTTCCAAATCCTACTAATGCCACTTTACCATCTTTCTTTTTAAGTGTGTTAGTAACATTTTCAATGAAAGACTCTAATGCCTTCTTAGCAGCCACTTTTGTGATTTCTGCATCCTTTGCAATTGCGTCGATTAATTCAGACTTGTTCATAATAATGTTATTTTATAAATTTATGTTCAGCAAATATAAAATAAATAAAACAAAAACCAAATTTTTTATAGCATAAAATGAGGTTTTTAGAAGATTTTCAGATAATTTTAATTGATTTTTACTTTTTAGCTCCGAAAAATCCATGATTTCCAAGAGGAATAATAGCCGCAACGATGAAAAGGTGGTTGTTCGGACTTGTGTGGTTTTTATGAGATTGATAAATATAGAAGAACTGTGGGTTTAGCCAGTTGAAAAGCTTAATATCCGCTCCTAAATATACCCTGTTTCTAGCAAAATCTCCTTTTTTTAAGTCGATGAAAATTTCATCATGAGCAAAGAAATTGACAGGTTTATCAAAAATTTTCGCTCTGTGTACGATACCTAAACGCCCTCTATAAAAATCAAAATCCTCTCCACCTACGATGAATCTATGCAGATAAGTGTTTCGGTTTTGCAAAATCCATTTGTTTTGTTTGTCCAAAGGAAGGGAGAAAGTCAGCATCGCATTGATTTGGTGTTCTTTCGCTTCCTTGCTGTGCGCCTGAGGAGATTTTAGAAATACATAAAGAGGCATGAAGGAAATGTGTTTATTGATTTTGATATTAGGCATCACCATGGCTATCTGTGTATGTTCTGGCGATGTGCTCACCCCGCCGTATACCGTGATGCTGTGTTCTTTTGGGATGCTTATAGAGACTCCCGTTGTCAAGAAAGATTTTCTGGTGTCAGCATCTTGGGCTTTCATAGTGTTTATACCAAAAAATACTCCATATAATGCTGAAAGTAAAATTAACTTTTTCATTAGTGTAAAATTTAGAAAATTAAGGCTGCAAAAATACTAATTAAAACTTAGGCTTGTTTAAAAAGAAATCAATAATTTTGCAGCATGTTAATAGAAGTTTTTAAATCAAAAATTCATAGAGTAAGCGTTACAGAAGCGAATCTGAACTACATAGGCAGCATTACCATAGACGAAGACCTGATGGATGCCTCCGGAATTATCCATGGCGAGAGGGTTTATGTGGTGAATGTGAACAATGGAGAGCGCTTTGACACCTATGCGATAAGAGGCGAGAGAAAATCAGGAGTAATCTGTCTGAATGGTGCTGCAGCGAGAAAAGCCCACAAAGGCGATATTGTCATCATCATAGCCTATGCACAGATAACGCCAGAGGAGGCCAAAACTTTCGAACCCAAAGTGGTTTTCCCAAATGAAAAAACTAATTTATTAGAATAATAATGAGCCTCAAAAGAAAGCAGATAAAGAATATTTTTACGATTTTAATTTCAGCTGGATTGGCTGCATTTTTTATGTGGCTGGCTTTGGGAGATTTGGATTTTGATAAAGTGAAAGCGTCTTTTGCTGAGATTAACTATTTTTGGGCGTTTATGTCTGCTTTCTTTGCGGTTTTGGCGTATTGGTTTCGGGCGGTGCGCTGGAATCTCCTTCTGGAACCGATGGGCTACCAAATCCGTAATTCTAATGCTTTTTGGACGATAGCCTTCGGGTATATGATGAATCTTACCATTCCGAGAAGCGGCGAAATCGCGAGGGCAACTACGCTTTTTAGAATTGAAAAAGTCCCAGTAGAAAAATCCATTGCGACCATAGTCATAGAACGATTGGTGGATTTGGTTTTTATGCTTTTGTTTCTGCTGCTGACTTTTATTTTTAATGGAAAGGTTTTAGCATCGTTTTACAACCTGCTTACCACACGAAAAGTCTCTGAAAAAAAAGAACTTACATCTACGGATAGTTTCTTGCTAAACCATGGAGTGGATGACTTGGATGCGTTTTATTTTAATCTAAAAATAGCCATTTTAGTTCTTGTTTTGCTGGGAGCTGTTGTTTTTATGATTAAATTTAAAGAGAAAATCATTTCTTTCGTTAAAGGCTTGATAGAAGGCTTTTTAGCTGTCCGAAAAATCAAAAATAAACTTGCTTTTGTGCTTCATTCGGCAGGAATATGGATTTGCTATTTTCTCGCGGCGTATTTGGTTTGTTTTGCCTTGAAAGAAACTTCTGATTTCACCATTGGCGATGGTTTTCTGCTCGTTACGGCGGGAACTCTTGGGATGATGGTGCCTACTTCTGGCGGTGCGGGTTCTTACCATATTGTAGTTAAAATCGCTATTGTAGGGATTTTTATTTCTTTGGGAAAAAGTCATTCTCATGGTGAGGAAGTAGTGATTTCCTATGCGCTGATTTCCCATTTGATACAGACTATTGCTACGCTTGTCTTTGGGTTGATTTCTATTTTTGCACTATTTGGAAAGAATAATGATAAATAGTTTATGCTTCCTCAGGAGTGTCAAAACTATTTTTCCATTGATTTATAAAGTCTTTAAATTGCTTGTTGTCAAAGACTTTGTTTCTAATTTTGCTAACGGAAAAAATTCCTTTTCTGTCAGAAATCATCAAGATTTCATCGGCTTTTTGGCTTTCAAAAGGGCTGATTTCTGCCTGTTCTATTTCGGCTAATCTATTTTTATGAACGAAAGTGACGAAATTCTCCATCAGTGGCGAGATGTAGGCGCCTTCGGTCTGTTTCGGGATACGGATGGTGTTTCCTTCTAAAAACAGGAAATTTCCCCAAATTCCTCTTGCAATTCTTTTGTTTGGATTTAGAATCAGCAGGTCGTCCAGTTCGTTTTCTCCAGCGTATATTTCGGCATAAATATTCTCTGGGCAATGGGTTAAGATATTGCTTAGAATATTGGTGTTTACAGTGATTTCCCTAATCAAATCTACCTCTAATGTTTTGCTAATCTGCAAAATATCTTGTGTCGGTTTTGCTTCAATGAAAAACTGAACGGGAGATTTTACAAGGTTGAAATTATCTGTGTTATTTCTATAAACTAAAAAATGAATAATCGCGTTTTCAAGGGCGTCGGCAGTTATTTTTTGTTCAAGAATATCGATAAAATATTCCAGATTGAAAGAAACCGGAATGTTCATTCTCATCTTTCGCATAGAGGCCATTAGGAAAAAATAGCATTCTTCGGTAAGGATGAGTTTTCCGTTTCTTACAAAAAAATACACGCTCACGGCATCGCCATAGAGAAAAGCACGATTGTCATTCATTAGGCAGCTCCTAATTTTATTTTTAGATTTTCAATAAGATTTTCCCAGTATTGCTGAGTTTCTTCTTCGTCACCAGCTTCACAGAAGTCGGTAACATTCAGCGAAAGGTCGTTTGTAATTTCATCAATTACAATATTCAGCTCAAAGAAATATTTGGTTCCTTCATCTTCTTCCCATCGGAATCTCACGGACTGTTCTACTTTGTATCTGGTAAGGGTCGCTTTTTCTTTTGGGCCGCCATTCCAGCTGAAGTAGAAATCATCTCCTTTTTCTGTCACTTCATCAGCAAACCACTCAGCCAGACCTTCTGCAGTGGCAATGTATTCAAACAGAATTTCTGGAAGGCAGTGAAGCGGAAATTCAAATTGTATTTTAGTTTTAGCCATACATATACATTTTCGGGTCGCAATATATCATTATTTTTTTAGCTTTAAAATATTGTCCAAGTGATTTTTGTCACTATAAATGAAAAAAGACAAAAAATCATAAATTTTCGCCTTTTTATTTGTTTTTTTGTGTCTGCTTTTTTTGTTATGATACCTTGTCAAGGGCATTTAGAATAATGGCGCAACCTTTTTCTATTTCTTCCTTGCTGAGGATAAGCGCAGGAGAAATTCTCAGATAATCATTTCGGTAGAGCTGGCAGGATACGATAAGTCCGTCTTTCATACACTGCTCTACTACACGGATGCAGTAGTCAGGGCTTCCTAGATTAACCGCCAGCATGATTCCTTTTCCGTTGATGTATTTTATTTTAGGATGAACCAAAAGCTTTCGGAATAGTTTTTCTTTTTCTTCTATTTCATCCAGTAGTCCGCTTTCTAAAATTTCTTCCAAAGTAGCCAAACAAGAAGCTGCGATAAGCGGATTTCCTCCGAAAGTGGTGATGTGACCTAATTTGGGGCTGTGGGAGAGGCAGCTCATGATTTCTCTGCTGCTCATGAAAGCGCCTACAGGAAGACCGCCGCCCATTCCTTTGCCCATCGCGAGAATATCTGGAACGATGCCATAATGCTCAAACCCAAAAAGTTTTCCTGTTCTCCCAAAGCCAGGCTGTATTTCATCTAAAATAAGCAGAGCGCCCACTTCTTCACATCTCTTTTTTAGTTTTTTCAGATAGTCGTTTTCTGGCGTGATGAAGCCCGCAGCACCTTGTATAGTCTCTACAACTACACCTGCTGTTTTTTCGGTGATTTTGGCTAAGTCTTCTTCATTATTAAAATGAATGAAATTTACCAACGGAAGCAGCGGACGGAAGGCTCTCTTGTGGTATTCATTTCCTGCCACGCTGAGCGCTCCGTGGGTGTTGCCGTGGTAGGCATTGTGAAAGGCTATGATTTCCTCTCTTCCGGTGTATCTTTTAGCGAGTTTTAAGCTGCCGTCTATGGCTTCTGCACCACTGTTTACCAGATAGGTAACTTCCAGCGGGTCAGGCGTAACCTTTGCTAAAAGTTTGCACAGTTCTACCGGTTTTTCTAGTGCGTATTCTCCATAGACCATTACATGCAGGTACTTGTCTGCTTGTTCTTTTATGGCGTTTATGATTTTAGGGTGGGAGTGTCCTAGTACATTGGCAGAAATTCCAGAAACGAAGTCCAGATATGCCCTGCCATCTTTACCATATATATAGTTGCCCTCCGCTCTTTCTACCTCAAAACCAGAGGCAAAATGCGAGGTCTGTGCTTGATAGTTGAAAAAATCTTGTTTCATTATAGAATAATTTTGAGCAAATGTACTGTTTTTGATTAAAATGGTGCGTAAAATATTGTTTAACTCGGAAAGAATTTTTGTTTTTATTCATCAATAATTCTTTTTAGACTTTGGTTAAATTTATGTACCAATAAAAGAAAAATCATAAAAACACAGAGAATGGAAGTTAAAAACTAATGAAAAATTTTAGTATTCATTTAAAAATCTGTATTTTCGCAGACTAAATAATTTTTAAAGAGTTAATTACAATGACACTTTTAGGACAGATAAGAAAGAAATCTTGGCTTGTGGTGGTATTCATCGCTGTAGCACTTGTATCATTTTTCATTAATCCTGATACTGTAGAGAAGATGATGGGTAATGACCCGAATGTCTTCGGTGAGGTGAATGGAGAGAAAATAACCAGAGAAGAGTATTTAGAAACTCTCAATATGATGCAGCAGCAGGCACAGCAGCAAGGGCAGTCGCCTAATGGCTTGGAAGAGCAGGCTTGGCAGAGTATAGTACAATCTAAACTTATCAAACAGGAGTTTGAAAAATTAGGTTTGAAAATGACAGAAGAGTTTTTCTGGAACCAGCTGCCATTTGACCCTATGTTTGCCCAAAATCCTAACTTTAATGTAAGTGATTTTAAAAAGCGGATAGAACAGCTGAAATCAGGCAATGTGGATGAATATAACTCATGGCTTAGTTTTAGAAAAGGTATAGAGTATAGAATCATGGCTCGTCAGGTGTTTACTAACCTTTCTGTGGGACTTACTTCTAATAAGAAAGAAGCTGAGCTGATGCTGAAATACAGAGATGAGCTGGCGAATATAGAATATGTGAAGATAAGCTATGATGATTTCGCAAAGAAAAATCCAGTGAAAGTTACTTCTCAGGATTTGGTGGAATACATCAAAAAATATCCACAAACTTTCAAAGTGACAGAGAGCAGAAATTTAGGATTGGTTTATTTCAAAGCTGAACCTACACAGGCTGATGAAGCGGCTACTTTGGCAGAAATCAACAAACTTTATAACGATGGAGTAGATGTAGGAAATGGATTGGAAAATTTCAAGACTAATAAGAGCGATAGTTTATTCGTGTTGACGCATTCTCAGGCTGGTTTTGACCCGAACTATTATTCCAAAGAACAACTTCCAACAGGAATCAGAGAACAAGTGGCAGGAGCAGCACTTGGGCAGACTTTTGGGCCTTATAAAGAAGGGAACTATTATGTAGTTTCTAAACTTTTGAATAAAAAAGCTACGGATTCTATCCGTTCAAGACATATTTTGATTGCTTATCAAGGTCTTCCAACTGCACAAGGCGAAGCTGAGAAAAGAACAAAAGAACAAGCAAAACAGTTAGCAGAAAAAATCGCATCAGAATCAAAAGCAAATTCAGCGAAGTTTGAAGAATATCTTAACCTTTCTGCTGATGGTTCTGCTCAGAATGGTGGTGATTTAGGATGGAGAACTACGGGACAAGCAGGTTTCGTTCCAGAGTTCCAAAATTATCTTGATAAAAGCCCGAAAGGCGCTGTAGATGTAGTAGAATCTCAGTATGGATACCATATCATCAACATCACAGACAGAAAACCTGGTGCGATGTCTTATAAAGTAGCGAATTTGGTGAAAGAAATCAAAGCATCAAATGCTACAACAGACAAACTGCACACTCAGTCTACAAGTTTTGCTCAGCAGATACAAGGGAAAGGATTTAATGAGTTTGTGAATATTGCAAAGAAAAACAATTATAACTTCCAAAATCCTAAACTAGTTCAAAGATTCCAAGGGCAGCTTTTAGGAACAGATAAAGATACTGAAATCCTAAAATGGGCTTTTGACAAAAAGAGAGAAAAAGGACAGAGCGAGATGTTTACAACTGCCAGTGGAGATAGAATCGTGGTTTATCTGAATGGTAAACAGTCTGAAGGTCTTGTAGATCCAGAAGCTGTAAGAGAGCAGATAGAACCAATTGTAAAAAATCAGCTTTTAGCAAAAGAAATCGGGAAAAAAATATCCACAGCAAAAGCTCAAGATTTGGCTACAATTGCTAATTTGTTTGGTGTGAGCAAAGAATCAGGACAAATCAATCTGCTTAGCCCTGTTTTAGGAGGAGCAGTAGAGCCTAAGGTAGCAGGAGCAGCCTTTGCGATTGGTAAAGATAAAACATCTAAACCGATAGATGGTAATGCGGGAGTGTATGTAGTAGTAAACAAAGGTGTGGCTGTGAATAAGCAAGATGCAGGAGATATCAAACAACTTCAGCAGCAGCTTATGCAGCAAAACTCAAATGTTTTCCCACAAGCATTCATGAGAAGTCTGCAAAATAATGCTGATATCAAAGATTATAGAATACAAGTTTATGATTTAGCGGGTCACTAATTCAAAAAATAACGAAAAAGAGGTTTTTTCTAAAAGCCTCTTTTTTGTCCTTATATCAACAAATTTTTAACTACTGGTCTTATGAAAAGTAAATTAGAAATAGAATACGAAGTTCTAAATATAAATACACTCTCAGAAATAGAAAAAAAACTTTTTGAAAAAGCGAAAAACTCCCGATTAAAGGCATATGCACCTTATTCTAAATTTCTGGTAGGTTGTTCTATTTTATTAGAAAATGGCGAAATTTACACAGGAAGCAATCAAGAGAATGCTGCTTATCCATCTGGACTGTGTGCAGAGAGAAGCGTGATTTTTTGGCTGGGTGCTAATTTTCCTAACCAGAAAATAGAAAAGCTTTTCGTTATCGGTGGTTTGGAGGAGAATCCAGACTTAGACAGGATAGTTCCTCCATGTGGCTCATGCAGACAGAGTATCGTAGAATACGAAGTGAAACAAGCACAAAATATAGAAATCTACATTGCAAGCATCAGTGGAGAGAAGATTATAAAAATAAATTCCATAAAGGATTTATTGCCTTTCTCTTTTGATACTACTTTTTTATAAAATAAACCCTTCCATGATTTTCATGGAAGGGTTTATTATTTGTTAATGTTTTTTTGTTATTCTATTGGTTTTTAGAATGAGATATACAGTATAAAACTCTATCACAATTCCTAATATAAAAAACACTTCATATAGGTTTTTACCTGTGATTTTGAGAATTACTCCTCCTATTACTAATGATATACCAAGGAGTAAGAATAATAAATGTTTCATAATAATATAATTTTTAAGTGTTTAATTTACCATCATCAACTGATTTCCTTTGCTATATATTGCAAGAATTAATAACTTTTTTATGTATCAATTTCCTAAAGGAAATTCAATAAAAAGATTAGCTTAATACACCCAAAGAATTTTTAGTGTAAAATTTATCTTTATTGATATTACGAATATATAAATTTTTTAAAAATAAAACATATAAATAGAAGTAAATAAACAATATTTATGAAAAGCTAGATAATTAAAAATCCTCTCCAGAAATGAAATGTCCAAAAAAATCTTTTTTGGTTTTTAGATAATCTCGGTTTTCTTCATTAGATTTTATCTCCAGCGGAATGCGGGAGTGTAGTTTTATTTTGCTGTTTTCTACGAAACTGAGTTTGTCTGGATTGTTGGTGATGAGGTTGATTTCCTTTATCCCAAGTATTTCTAAAATATCAACTGCCACGCTGAAATTCCTATCATCAGCAGGAAGTCCCAGTTCTAGATTCGCCTCCACAGTGTCTAAGCCTTTTTCTTGTAGAGCGTAGGCTTTCAGCTTGTTGATAATACCGATATTTCTGCCCTCTTGCCGTAGATAGACAATCACACCGCCGTGTTTTTGGGTATACTGCATCGCAGAGGAAAGCTGCTGTCCGCATTCGCATTTCTTAGAATGGAAAACCTCTCCCGTGATGCATTCAGAATGAAAACGGACATTCACCACGCTGGATAAGTCCGTATTTTCTGCTATCAAAGCAAGATGCGGCATCCAGTCTTGTTCCTTTTCAGAGAAAGCGATGATTTTGAATTTTCCGTACCCTGTAGGGACATTAGCCTCAGCCTGAATTTTTACCATTCTATAAAGTGTCTTTTAGGGATTCTATCAGAGTGATATTGGTTTTAATATTTACTAAAAACCTATTGAGAACCTCTTGTTCATCTTCATTGAGATTGTTTTTTAGCTTTTGTATTTTTTTATAAGATTTTTCATAATTATACAAAGCCTTTTCTTTTCCCACGGTGTTGTGCTCTTTCACGGCGTATAGGTATTCTGTGATGTAGAATTTCAGGTTAGAAAATTCCTCATTTACAGGTTTTTGCGAGAAAGAAGAGCACGAGCTAAAAGCATTGGTAATGTCTGAAGAGTATTTTATCAGATCTAAATTATCACTGATATTTTTTACTACATCTTCAGGTGTTTTTTCAGATATGTTAGCTATCAAAGCGGTTGTAGGAGACAGATTGTTTTTCTCTGTTGCACACGCAGATACTACAAAACCACATATTCCGATAATTCCCAATGCTTTTAGTACATTCATTATTCTTTCTTTTTGTATAATATAGGATTTAGAGTCTCATCATTATACATTTTCATTTGTTTATAAGTTTTAATTTTTACGAGCCCGTTTTCTATGTCATTCAGTAGCTGGTCAATAGCAGAACTAAGGTCTTTCTTTTGCTCCAAAAGAGTATTCAGCTTCATTTGACATTTCTCTCTATGCTCATCACTTGCAGATGCTCTATTGGCCTCTAAATCCATATGATAGACTTTTAGAGCCAAAATGGACAATCTGTCCACCGCCCATGCAGGTGTTTCTGTGTTTATCTTGGCATCAGCATTTGGTGTGGTGTTTTTGTATTTATTTAAAAACCAATTGTCTATAAATTCCACTAAATCAGTTCTTTTCTGATTAGAAGCATCTATTCTTCGTTTGATTTCTAATGCTTTTACAGGATCTATATTTTCATCACGGATGATATCCTCCAAATGCCACTGAACTGTGTCAATCCAGTTTTTGTCATACAAAATTTGTTCCAAACTATTATTTTCATAGTGATTTGGTTTCACAGCATCTACATCATCAGTGATGTGATAGTCCTCTATTGACCTATTGAAAATGCTCCAAGCGTATTCAGAGAAAGAATTATTATTCATAAAATTTATTTAGTTGTTTTGTCTTCAGTATTATCATTTTCTTTGTCATCCTCTTTCATGGATTTTTTAAACTCTTTGATTCCAGAGCCTAATCCTTTCATAAATTCAGGAATTCTTTTTGCTCCGAAAAGTAGTAAAATGAGGATAGCAATGACTAAGATTTCTCTCATTCCTAGTCCCATAAATAGTGGTGTTAGAATACTGTTCATGATTTTTTATTTTGATAGAACAAAATTAAACATTTTTTAGGATAAAGCTAATGATAAAATTAACTAGTTACCCAGCTCAATGGGTCTACAGGATTTGTCTGATTCCAAACTTGGAAGTCAAGGGTGTAAGTCCCATCAAAGTCAAGTCCTACTTCTCCTATATTTGTTCCTGCGGAAATAGTCTGATTTTTAGAAACATAGGTGCTGGCTAAATTACTATAAATAGTAAAATAATTTCCATGTTTTACCATCACGGTTTTTGAACCACCACTGGCTAAAACATTTACCACCACACCAGTAAAAACACTTCTTGCTTTTGTTCCTGCATCCACAGCTATTTTGATTCCATTATTTTCTATAACAACTCCCTTGTAAACAGGGTGCGGCTGTCTCCCGAAGCGCTGTGTAACCCGACCACGCTGCACAGGGAAAGAGAGTCTTCCTCTATTTTCTGCGAAACTGTTACTAGCAGAACTTCCTGCGCCAGCTGATGCCATTGCTCGTTCATCCACAGCTTTTTTCTCAGACTCTGTTTTTTTGGCTACAGCTTCTGCATTTACTCTGGCAGCCTCGGCTTTACTTGCTGCTATTTTCGCTTTTTCGGCAGCTTCCATTTTCGCTTTTTCGGCTGCTATTCTTTTGGCTTCGTTGTTGGCTTCTATGGCTTTTCTTTCCTCTTCTGCTTTTTTTCTAGCGATTTCAGCTAGTCTTCTTTCTTCCTCTTCTGCTTTTCTTTTTGCTCTTTCGGCCTCTTCACGCGCTCTTCTATTGGCTTCTTCTATTCTTGCTTTTTCTTTTTCAGCCTCTATTCTCGCTAGTCTTAGTTTTTCTTCACGAGCTTTTCTTTCAGCCTCTTCTTTCGCTTTTGCGATTCTGATTTCTTCAGCGATGATTTTTCTGATTTCGCCTTCTAATTTTTTGGATTCGGCTTGTTTTTGTTTAAGTTCAGCCACTAGTCTGGCTTCATTCTTTTTGAAATCCTCTAATAAAATTTCTTTTTCTTTTCTTTCCTGAGCGATTACTTCTAAATCTTTAGCTTGTTTCAAGAGAAGATTTTCCTTGTCTTTTTTAGATTTTTCTCTCAGGGCGATTGTGCTTTTTATTTTTTTTGCTTTATCAGATATTTCTGCAGCTTTTTTGTCTTGGTATTCTCCGTATTGTTTCAGATACTGCACTCTACGAAGCGCCTGTCCCAAATCTTGAGAAGACAAAATGAATGTTACTTTGTTCTGTACGCCTTTGTTTTTATAGGCTTTTACGAGAATTTCGGCGTAGTTTTTACGGAGAACTTTCAGCTCTCGGTTGTATTTGTTGATTTCTAACTGACGAAGATAAATATCATCCTCTATGAATCTTTTTTCTTTCTGTGTATTGCCATAGACTTTCTCACGAAGGGCAATTTTTTTGTTAATATCATTGAGGTAAGATATGGACAGTCTGGCCTCACTCTTTGTTTTAGCCAAGTTAGCATTGATGGTTTCGATTTGTTTTTTTAATTCAGCATTCTGCTTTTGTAAATCTTCCTTGCTTTTTTGAGCGAGAAAGAGAGAAGCAGACAAAATCCCAATAAATAAGCTTATTTTCCTGAAATACATTAGAAATCTCGTTTTTTATAATTATTTGGTACCGAATATGGAGTTTCCATTCTAGAAAAGTCAAATTTCGTATTTTCTATTAAAATTTGGTCAGTTTTCTTACCTTTTATAACTATTTTAACATTTTTAGGGAGTTTTACTCCATTGATATCTATCCAGTTGTCATAGAATATTTCCAGATTATTCGTAGTTCTCGTGTCTTTTAAGGAAACTTTGGTAAGGTTCAGATCATTAGAAAAACGGAATTCTGTAAGGTATTCACTGGTTTTCCCATCGATGTTTACTTTCTGTGCAGTAATCGGTTTTAGGATGTATTCTTCGGCTTCTTTGGTTAGATTAAAATCTTTTTCGTTGACAGGAAAGAAAACTTTTCCGACTAATAAATTTTGAAGTGAAGAATAGTCTAAAAAATTGATTTTCAGTAAATTATTAAGGTAAGAAAAATCAGAATCGATATAAGTCTTACTCAGTTTTTCGTAGGCTTTTAGCCCTTGTGGAGTTGCTATTCCGCGGCCTACATTCATAAACAGAGCAGACATATTCATCCATATTTTCTGGTTGTTTTCTATGTAGATAGTAGCATGAATGGTAGGAACGAATTTTCCTACTTCTGCATCTATTTTAGAAGTGATTTTAAGGGCATCAAAATCAGATTTTTTCGTGATAGCATCATAGAAATTTTTGTTACTGAAAACAGCAGGAATTTCTGATTTAGCAGCGATGCTTTTTTTAGCACCACAAGAGGCTAAAAGCACCATAATGGCGGATAGAGCTATTAATTTCTTCATTTTGTTAATCATTAAAATCACTTCTAAAAAAAAATTATTCAGAGAAATCCAATACGGAAAAATCTCCCAAAGAAAGATTGATAGAAGTTCCGATATACTTCGCCGAGTTCCCAATCATGGAGTTGCTCAGGTTAGCAGACTGGATTTCTGTTCTTTCTTGGATTAGAGAATTATCTATATTAGAATTTTTTACCACAGTATTATTACCCAAAGAAACTCTCGGCCCGATGATAGAATTTACGATTTTCACATTCTCTCCGATGAAACATGGAGGAATTATCAAACTGTTTTCTATCTGTGCAGAAGCAGGATACTGAGAAAGATTTTCTTTTTCGTATTCTAGAATTTTACCATTAGTCTGCACGGTGATGGTCTTGTTTCCGCAGTCCATCCAGTCATTTACCTTTCCTAAAGAGAATTTTGCTCCTTTTTTTCTTAGGTTTTCTAGTGCAGTTGTCAGCTGGTATTCGCCTCCATCTTTGATGTCATTACTCATGATATAGTCTATTTCTCCCATGAGTTTTTCTGCGCTGTTGAAATAGTAAATTCCAATAATCGCCAAATCAGATACGAATTCTTTTGGTTTTTCTACAAAGTCCGTGATGAAGCCATAGTCGTCTAGTTTCACTACTCCGAAGGCACTCGGGTCATCTACTTTTTTTACCCAAATCACTCCGTCAGAATTGGTGTCTAGATGAAAATCCGCTCTAAATAATGTATCCGCAAAAGCGATGATTACAGGCCCCTGCATGCTTTCTCTAGCACAGTTGATAGCATGAGCCGTCCCCAAAGCCTCTGTTTGATGGTATATACTTCCTTTTGCACCTAATTTTTCTGCAACAGCTAATAAATCCTGCTCCACTTGACTTCCGAAATCACCAGTGATGAAGGCAACTTCCTCTATCTTCTGATTTACCACCTTTGCGATGTCCTCTACCAATCTCTGCACGATAGGTTTTCCTGCGATAGGAATCAAAGGTTTGGGCACAGTCAAAGTGTGTGGTCTCAATCGGGAACCCTTTCCCGCCATAGGTATTATTATTTTCATAATAGTTGTATTTTTATAATTTTTAAAATGTTATTTCGTTCCAGAACTTCCGAAACCTCCTGCGCCTCTTTCTGTTTCGTCAAGGGTTTCTACTTCTTCCCACTGGGCAGTTTCGTGTTTTGCAATGACCAGCTGGGCAATTCGCTCTCCATCATTGATGATGAATTCATCTTTGGATAGATTTGCGAGAATTACACCAACTTCTCCTCGGTAGTCTGCATCTATCGTTCCAGGGCTGTTTAGGCAAGTAATTCCATGCTTGGCAGCCAATCCGCTGCGAGGTCTTACTTGGGCTTCGTATCCAGCTGGCAGAGCTATGAAAATACCTGTCGGGATAATCGTTCGCTCTAAAGAACCTAACCGAACAGGCTCTATGATATTTGCATACAAATCCATTCCAGCCGAAAGTTCCGTCTGATACTTTGGAAGTGGGTGTTTGGATTTATTTATAATCTTAATTTTCATTTTTTCAAAAATTTTTTCAAGAGTGTTCTTTCCTTAAAAACGACAAATATCAGAAAAATTACAAAAATAATGTTACTGATGATGTAATTTTCTCTAAAATATTTAAAAGAAATCATTCCCAAACCTATGGAAAGAAGCAGGTAGACTGCTATTTTTCCCGTATTATAAGGAATCGGATATTTTATCTGCCCCCAAATATAGGAAATTATCATCATAGACATGAAAGTCAGCAGCGCCGCCACTGCACTTGCCCAGTATCCATATTCAGGCACGAAGAAATAATTGACAGACACTGTAATCGCTGCTCCGATGAGGGAAATATACAGCCCCACGATGGTCTGGTCAGAGAGTTTGTACCAAATGGACAAATTAAGATATATCCCCAAAAACACAGCTCCCAGCATAAGGCAAGGAATCAGTTCTATGCCTTCGTAGTAGAGAGGATTGCTGATGTATATTTTGGAAATCCAAGAAATATTAGTGATAAGTCCTAGGAAAATCACACAACTGCATATCACGAAGATGTCCATTAGCAGGGTGTAAGTTTTCTTTGCATTTTCGTTTTTAAAACTAGAGAAGAAATACGGTTCTATTCCCAGCTGGTAGGCCTGCCTAAATACGGTGATGAATGTCGCTATCTTGTAAACGGCTCCATATACACCTATCTGGTGTTTGCTTTCTTCTTCAGGGAGGAGGTATTTTAGGAATTGTCTGTCCATTGTCTGGTTGATGATGCCCGCCAGCCCTGCCACCATCACTGGCCAAGAGTAGTTCATAATTCTTTTCCATAAAGAAAAATCAAAACTTCTAAAACTGAAATTCACAAACTCCTTGGAAACGATGAGCAGTGAAACGATGCTCTGAACCAAATTCGCCACAAAGACATATCCCACGCCAAATTCAGCATCATATTTCAGTCCGAGGAATCCATTGGGTAAATTAGGAAGAATATTGATGAAAAACACTACCAACCCAAAATAAATCACACTTCCTGCTACCTTGGACACTACATACCGCAGTGGTTTTCCCTCTAAACGAAGAACAGCCGAAGGAATCGTAGAAAAGGCATCGATGGAAAGAATGAATAAAAATAAAATCAAGAAATGAATTTGGTCTGGCGTATGGAAATATTCCGTAATCTCTCGCCGAAACACCCAGCCCAAGACCAAATAAATAAAAGACATCGCCAAGATGCTCATGGAACAAGTGGAAACCAGCGTCCTCCGGCTGATGTTTTCCTCTTGAGCAAAACGAAAAAACGAGGTTTCCATGCCGTGCGTCAGAAAAACAGTAACCACTCCTGCGATGGAATACCAATCCACGAAGGGTGCAGACTCTGCAGGCGAAAAAGCCCTCGTAATGATGGGAGCGATGAGGAAAGGAAATATCCTCACCAGTACCGAACTGATGCCGTAGAGCGCCGTTTGTCCTAATAGTTTTTTAATCAAAACTTTAATTTTGATGCAAAAGTAAGATTATTTTATCTGAAAATTGTACTTTTGTTCGCTATGAAAAATAATATTTCTTGTATTTTAGTTTTTATTTTTGGGTGTGTAGGATATTTACAGGCACAGTTTTCTCCCAAAAATCTCACCAAAGATTTGGATAAAAAAGCGGTGAAATATGCAGACAGCTTGTATGCTAAACTCAGTATGGATGAGCGCATCGGGCAGCTCTACATCGTGGCGCTTTATACCAATAAAGACCAAAACCATATCTCAGGAGTGAGAAAACTGGTGGAGCAGGAGAAGATAGGAGGCATCATTCTAATGCAGGATGATGCCGAGCAGGAAATAGCGCTGGTAAATGAATTTCAGAAGAAATCCAGAGTGCCAATGCTCTTTGGTATGGATGCCGAATGGGGGCTTTATCAGAGAATAAAAACAGCGCACAAATTCCCTTGGGCGATGACTCTTGGAGCGATTCAGGACAATAATTTGGTTTATGAAATGGCTTCTAAAATAGCCGAAGATGCAAAGAAAATGGGAATCTATTGGAACTTTGCTCCTGTGGTGGATGTGAATACCAATCCTAAAAACCCGATTATAGGCAATCGCTCGTTTGGTTCGGATGTTCAGAATGTAATCGCAAAATCTCTCGCTTATGCACAAGGTTTGCAGGACAATGGCGTGCTGGCAGCGATAAAACATTTTCCAGGGCATGGGGATACGGATGTAGATTCGCATTTGGATTTGCCAGTGGTAAAACATAGTTTGGAGAGATTGAATAAAATAGAATTGGCACCTTTCAAAGCCTTGATGGACAAGAAAATAGGCGGGGCGATGATAGCACATCTCTATGTCCCACAGCTGGAAAAAGGGAAAAATATCCCTGCTTCTATTTCTTATGATATCGTAACCAATTTGCTGAAAAATAAATTCCGATACGAAGGGCTGGTCATTACCGATGCTCTGAATATGAATGCTGTTGCTAAAAAATATCCTGCTGGGGAATTGGATTTGAGGGCGTTCAAGGCAGGGAATGATGTTTTGCTTTTTAGCCAAGATGTACCGACAGGGAAAAAGTTGATAAAAGAGGCGATTCAAAAGGGAGAAATCAGCGAAAAAAGGCTGGAAGAAAGCGTGAAAAAGATTTTGAAAACGAAATATCTTTTGGGGCTTCAGAATCTGCGACCGCTTAGTTCAGAAGGAATCAATAATGATTTAAACAATGATTCTCACGCGAAAATTTCAGAGAAGTTGTACGCCAATGCTTTGACTTTATTAAAAGATGAAAAACAGCTTTTCCCACTTAGAGAAAAGGAGGTTTATTATCTTCCGTTAGAGGAGGCTTCGCATGAGGCGTTTTTACAAGAATTGTCCAAAGAAATTAAAGTTAAAAAAATATCTTTCAAAGAAATCCTGTCTATCCCTGAAAATGCAGTGGTAATCATTGGTCTTCATAAGGATAATTCTACCGCTTACAAGCCTTACAGGGTGTCATGGGAGAGCAAAAGGCTCATTAACCAAGTGAAATCAAGAAACAAGGTGATTCTCAATGTGTTCGGAAGCCCATATGCTCTTCAGGATGTGGATATTAGCGGAATTTCATCGGTTTTAGTTTCTTATGAAAATAATCCTCTCTCGATGAAAGCTACAGCGGAAGCTTATTTAGGAAAACAAAAGATAAACGGAAGACTGCCAGTGGTAGTAAATGAACAAATAAAATACGGAATGGGAATAGATGTTCCAAAACAAAAATAAATAGAGAAAATGTTAAAAATAGGAATATTATGTTACCCTACTTATGGGGGGAGTGGAATAGTGGCGACAGAACTCGGAATGAATCTTGCTCGAAAAGGTTATGAGGTGCATTTCATCAGTTCAGAGCTTCCAGCAAGGCTGGATATGACCAGATCTAATATTTTTTTTCATAAAGTGAATGTGCAGGCGTATCCCTTATTTAGGCATCAGCCGTATGATATCGCGCTGTCTTCTATGATATATCAGGTGGTGTGTATGTATCAGCTGGATGTTCTCCATGCTCATTATGCCATTCCGTATGCCTATGCGGCTTTTACAGCGAAACAGATGCTGAAAGAAAAAGGCAAGGATTTACCGCTGGTGACTACGCTTCACGGAACGGATATTACTTTGGTGGGGCAGCATCCAAGCTATAAACATGCCGTAGAATTTTCTATCAATCAGTCCGATGCGCTTACTTCGGTTTCGGAAAGTTTGAAACAGGATACATTGGCTTTTTTTGACATTAAAAAAGAAATCCATGTGATTCCGAACTTCATCGAAGAAAGACACTTTGAGCAGTGTTCTATTTGTC
>JABCOA020000016.1 GCA_013333875.2 Flavobacteriaceae bacterium
GCTGATGTGAAACAGGTGGGAATAGAATGGTGTACAGCCCAAAGTAAAGAGCTGAAAGAAAGAGGTGTTCCTGCACTGCACTACTATTCTATGGGGCGCAGCGAAGGAGTGAAGCAGATAGTAAATGAAGTTTTTTAAGAAAAAGTTTAAATAAGAAAGTTCTGTTTCATGGGACTTTCTTATTTTGTGTTTAAATATTGAAAAATTATATTTATATCTAAATATAGAAGTGTTGGAAGATTTATAATTTTATGTTTAGTTTTTTTTCTTGAAAAAATAAAGTTTTTTTTGATGCATAATGTAATTAAAATTTTATCTTTGCAACACTTAATAACATATTTATGAGCGTACTCAAATTAATTCATAATAATACTAAAACTATTGGGGATTTACCAGCATTGTCTTTTAGGGAAAATGGAATTTGGAAATCAAAGAGCTGGAGGGAGTTTGGAGAAGAATTAGCCCAAATTTCTAATGCACTTAGCAGCCTTGGAATGGGGGCATGACAAAGGCTAGCGATTTTTTCTGATAACTCTAAAGATTGGGTGTTGGTGGATTTTGCTAATCAGTCGTTAGGAGCTATTACAGTGCCTATTTACGCTACGAATAGCAAGGAACAGGTGGAATTTATCCTAAGACAAACAGAGATAAAGGTAATTTTGGTAGGTGCAGAGAAGCAGCTAGAAATTGTTAGAGAAATTAAACAAAATTCAGAATTTGCTGATTTACAAGTAATTTCTTCTATTCAGCTGGAAAACCCAACAGAGCAGGAATACTACCTTCCTAAATGGAAAGATGCTTATGATAAAGAATTCCAATACAAGGATATAGGTATAAACAGCACAGCTACAATACTTTATACCTCTGGAACGACAGGGACGCCGAAGGGAGTGGTTCTTACGCATAAGAATTTTTATGCTGTGATTAAAGCACATAAAGAGTTCTTTAATATAGAAAATCTTCATAACAAGGTTTCTATGGCGTTTTTGCCACTGAGTCATATTTTTGAGCGTGGATGGTCTACTTTCGTTTTCGCAATGGGGGGACATGTGGCAGTTTTAGATAATCCAAAAGATGTTTCTCAGGCTTTGAAAGAAGTGAAACCTTGGGCAATGTGTTCGGTGCCGAGACTTTATGAGAAAATTTATCAAGTATTGCTTAATAAAATAGAAGGTTCCAGCAGTCTGAAACAAGAATTTTTCCGAAGAGCCCTCAGAATAGGCGTAAAATACTCGGAAAGAGTAAGAAAAGGAGAAAAAATTCCGTTTTTATTAGGATTAAAATATAAATTTTATTCGGCTCTGGTCTTTAAGAAGATCAGAAACGAACTAGGTGGAAACCTCAGCTTTATGCCTGTGGGCGGCGCGATGCTGAAAAAAGAAATTTCAGAGTTTTTCGCTGCTATAGGAATGCCTATAATATTAGGATATGGACTGTCTGAGACTTGTGCTACGGTTACCGCGTATCCGAAAGTGAATTTCGTTCATGGAAGTGTGGGAGTTCCGTTGCCAGGGGTTGAAATAAAAATAGGAGAAGAAAATGAGATTTTGGTGAAGTATGATGGAGTGATGAAGGAATATTACAAAAATCCAGAGGAAACAGCGAAAGTTTTTACCACGGATGGATATTTCCGTACTGGAGATGCTGGGCGTATCGATGAGGATGGAAATCTCTATATAGTGGATAGAATAAAGGATCTGATGAAGACTTCCAACGGGAAATACATCGCGCCGCAGTCTATAGAAATCCCATTGCAGACGCATCCGAGCATTTCGCAAGCGCTTGTCGTAGCCGAGGGGAAACCGTATGTGACTTCGTTCATCGTTCCTAATTTTGAGGCGCTTTCTCAGGAGTTGGCAGAGTTTAAGGATTATCTAAAATTGAACCTTGCAGAAAAAATGAAACTCTTGGAAATGCCGAATATAAAAGAGAAATTCCAAAAAATCATAGCAGAGGTGCAGAAAGGACAGTCTTCCTATGAGCATATTAAAAAATTCATGCTGCTTCCAGAGGAATTTACCATCGAAAAGGGAGAGCTTACTCCTACTTTGAAAATTAAAAGAAAAGTAGTGATGGACAAGCTTCGCCACGAAATAGAGCGAATTTATAAAGATTAAAATAAAGTAAAAACCATTCTTTTTGAGAATGGTTTTTTTATTTTGAGTATTTCTCGTGATAAATTTTGATGCAGAGATAGGGCGTATTGTCTTTTTCTTGATAATTGTATTTTATTACTTGGTTGTTTTTCAGTGTTATTACGAGTTTTGTAGAATCATCTCCCACATGGAAGCCCTCTACTTTTTCTATTTCTGTCCATTTGAATTTGTCCTTGTTTCCTAATTTTAACCCATAATCATCCAAAATAATGGAATAAGGAAGGTTGGTCACGATTTCTGAAAAAAGCAGTATCGAAGGGAAGAGCAGTATAAAGGAATATTTCCATTCAAAATTACCCATAATGTATTGATAAACCATCATTCCAAGAATAGCGAGAAATAAGTATCCTGTAAAATAAGAAAAAATAGAGCGTTTGTAGATAAAGGAAATTTCTCCATACCTCTCAAAGACACACCAATGTCTGTATAGATGGTGGGCTTGTGAATCCTTTGGGTATTCGCTGCTAAAAATCATGCTCAAAGATAAATATTTTTAGATGATGAGAAGAGTTTTTGTGACAAAAAAACTAAATAAGTCATACAAAATAAAATAAAAAAGTGTCAATTTGGCATAAAAATAAAATAAAATTGACAAAAAATAAGAAAATTTCCAGTGGTATGATTATTGACAAAATCAAAGTGTAAAAATTAAAATAATTATTAATAAAAAA
>JABCOA020000017.1 GCA_013333875.2 Flavobacteriaceae bacterium
CTTCTTTCATTGGGAAAGGGAATAATCATTTTGCGATACCTGGGATTAAAAAAGTAAATGTAGAGTCTAATCTGAATCCTGCATTGTCTTTTGAGAATTTCATAGAAGGAGAGAGTAATAAATTTGCTTTCACTGCTGCGAAGGCTATTGCTGACAGACCAGGGCAGACATCTTTTAACCCGCTGTTTATCTATGGAGGTGTAGGAGTCGGGAAAACTCACATCGCTCATGGGATAGGTCTGGAAGTTAAAAACAAATTTCCAGATAAGATAGTGGTTTATGTCCCATCGGAGAAGTTTATTCAGCAGTTTATCAATGTAGCGAATACTAAAAATCCTGAGAAAAGAGCAGAATTTGCTAATTTTTATCAAATGGTGGATGTCCTCATTATAGATGATATTCAGTTCCTTTCAGGTAAAAAAGCGACACAAGATACATTCTTCCATATTTTTGACCATTTACACCAAAATGGGAAGCAGGTTGTTCTGACTTCAGATAAAGCGCCTGTGGATATCCAAGATATCGAAGAAAGAATCGTTTCTCGTTTTAAATGGGGACTTTCTGTGGAGATAAAATCACCAGATTTTTCTACAAGAAAGAAAATCATCAGCAACAAACTTCAGCGAGATGGTATCCAGCTGAGTGAGGATATAATAGACTTTTTGGCATCGGAGGTTAAATCCAATGTTAGAGAGCTTATCGGGGTAATTAACTCAGTTATAGCTCATTCCATGATTTATAAATCTGACCTTACTCTTGATTTATTGAAAGAAACCATCAATAAAATCGCAACCAATAAGGATAAAACTATCAGTATTTCATTGATACAAGATGTAGTTTGTGATTATTTTGGAATTCACAAAGAGCAGCTTCTATCCAAAACTAGAAAAAGAGAAATTGCCCTGCCAAGACAATTAGCAATGTATTTTTCTAAAGAATATACCAATGCTACCTATGCTAAAATAGGCAATGAAATGGGAGGAAAAGACCACACTACGGTGATGCATGCTTACAATACTATCAAAGATTTTTCTAAGATAGATAAAGAAGTAAAGAAATACATCAAAGATTTAAAGGAAAAAATATTTGCGTAGATAATAAAGTTATTTTATGAACAAAAGAAGGATTTTAACGAGTTAAAATCCTTCTTTTGCTAAAAACACAGAAAAAACTTATATTAGCAGAATAAATGATTATTAACTTTTGAAAAAACAACCAAAATGAACGAAATAGCACAAAATATAGCAGAAATCAAAGCCAGAATGGCTGAGGCTTGTAAAAAAGCGGGGAGAAATCCAGAGGAAGTCAAACTTCTTTTGGCGACAAAAACCGTTCCTGCGGATAGAATAAAACTGGCTCTGGCTGTGGGAGAAACCTTGATAGGCGAAAACAAAGTGCAGGAGCTGAGGGATAAATACGAAGAATTGAAGGAAGTTCCTCACACTAAGCATTTTATAGGGCATCTTCAGACCAATAAAATTAAAGATATTCTAAAAGCAGAGGTGGCGTGTATAGAGAGTTTAGACAGCTGGGATGCCGCTGAAAAACTACAGCAACGCCTTGAATATGAGGATAAAACCATCGAAGTTTTGATTCAAGTGAATACTTCTTATGAAGACAGTAAATTTGGTCTTGACCCAAGTGAAGCGGTGGATTTTGTGAAGAAAGTAGCGACTTTGGACAGATTGAAAATCAAAGGGTTAATGACCATAGGGCTGTTTAGTGCTGAAATAGAAGAAGTTAGAAAATGTTTTCAGATGTTGAAGAAAATTCAGCAGGAAATCATAGCCGAAAATATTCCAAATGTAGAGATGAAGGAGTTGTCCATGGGGATGAGCGGGGATTTGGAAACGGCGATAGAGGAGGGCTCTACGATTATCCGTGTGGGGACTGCTATTTTCGGAAAGAGAGAGTATCCAGACAGCCACTACTGGCCTGAAAATAATAGTTAAAGTATATTAAATTTTATAATTCGCAAAGGGAATTTTTTAACTTTGATTAGTTGAAAAATTCTTTTTTTATTTAATCAATTGATACACAATATTATGCTATTTTTACTTCCCGCCTATTTATCGGAAAATTCGCCGATTGAGTATTTTGCTCCTGCTGTTAAGGAATATATTATGAACTTGGATTATTTTTTCGTGGAAAATGAAAAAACAGCGAGAAAAGTCATTAAGTTTTTCGCTCCTGAAAAGAAACAATCTGAATTGAAATTATTTCTGCTGGACAAATATTCAGAAACATCGGATTTAAAGGAAGCCCAAGAATTGATGAAAAAAGGAACGGGTTTTGGGCTGCTTTCGGAAGCGGGACTGCCGTGCATCGCAGATCCAGGGAATATTATGGTAAAGTGGGCGCATAAAAACGGCATCAAAGTGGTGCCTGTGAATGGGCCGAGTTCTATCATTTTAGCGCTGATTTCCAGTGGGTTTAATGGACAGCAGTTTGCTTTTCACGGTTATCTTCCGATAGACAAAGATGAGCGGAAAAACAAGATCCGACAGCTGGAAAAACAAGTGCAGGAAACAGGATATTCGCAGATTTTTATGGAAACGCCTTACCGAAACCAAAGGCTTTTGGAGGATTTGTGTAAGTTTTTGTCGCCGCAGACAGCCCTCTGCATAGCAGCAGATATCAATAATCCAGAGACAGAATTTATAAAAACCCTTCCCATAAAGGAATGGCAGAAAGAAGAAATAGATTTGCATAAAATTCCTGCAATATTTGTTTTAGGGCAATGAAAAAGCTGAAAATTTTATTTTGTATTTTCTTTTTTGCGATACAGATTTCTGCTCAGCAATTTTTCTCTGGAAAGGTGGCCACAGAGGAAGGGATAGCGCTGGAGCGGGTTTTGGTAATAAACATGAGAAATAAAGAGCAGGTGCATACCAGTAGTAATGGGGAATTTAAGATAGCTGCCAATATTTCAGATGAGGTTCGTTTCGTTAAAAAAGGTTATGATAGGATATCTCATATCGTGAAATCTGCTGATTTTGACAAACATATTTTACTGCAAATGAGGAAGTCAGAAACTATTATAAATGAAGTGGTTATAATTCCAAAAAGTAAAATAGACAGACTGAAAAAGGATATAGAAGTTCCTACTGTGAAGAAAGGGACAGTGTTTAAACCTAAACCAGCAAAATGGAAAGATGTTGTTAAAATAGCGCCTATTCCTATAGCGATTGCATTTGATATTAACGCCTTTGAGGAGCTAATGACAGGGAACGCGCGAAGAAAGAAAACCCGCTATAAATATGAAGAAATGCAGACTGATGTTTTACAGGTAAAGGAGTTTTTAGGAGAAGAATATTTTATAGAAAATAAAATTCCAAGCGAGAGAATTCATGAGTTTTTAGAATTTTCTATTATTGAAAAACCAGAAATTAAAAAACACATGAAAACTGGTAATCAAACTCAAATCATGATGATTTTGGAAGAAATGTTTCCAATCTACCATAAAAGACTGGAAATGAATAACATAAAGAATAAAAATGAATAAAATAATATACATAACGGCACTTTTTTTCAGCGTTTTGGGATATTCACAGAGTATTTCAGGAAAAGTCGAGACAGAAGAAGGTTTGTCTATTTCTAATATGTTGGTTATCAATCTAAAAACCAATGAAAAAGTAAATACAGATGAAAATGGAAAATTCACCATTTCGGCAAAGTTACAAGATGAAATTCGTTTTGTAAAGAAAGGCTATGACCGAGTGTCTCATATTGTAAAATCTGCTGATTTTCAGGAAGAAAAATATTTTAGACTGCAAAAATCCACTGTAACAATAGAAGAAGTGGTTATCAGCAGGCTGAAACTAACGGGAAATCTTGCCAAAGACTCCAAAACTCTGGACAAGGAAGATGTCAATGCTAAAATTCAAAAATCGCTGGGAACAGAAACCATTGAAAAACAAGTGCGAAGCATTTCTGGTTCTGCGGGAATTAGTTTTAATATGGCATCATTGTTCGCTGGAAAGAAGAAAAAAGAGCAAAAACAGCGACTGGAAAAATATGAGCAATTCCAGAATAACGCCACATGGATAAGCGAAAGAGTGGATTCGGAATATTTCGTCAGCAAGGGAATTCCAGAGATGAAAGTAGCAGAGTTCATTCAGTTTTCTCTGACACAAAAACCAGAAGTAGCGGGATACATCAAAACCAATGATTTCTCTAAAATAATGACAGCTTTAGACCAGCTTATTCCTGTTTATCTCAAAAAAATAGAGAAAAAAACAATATAAAAATTTATTTAAATTTAACTTTAAGGCTTTAATTTAATCTAAAGAGTAAAATAGGATTTGAATTCAAGTTTCATAACTGAAAATAGGAAAAACAATAAAGTTTAATTTAAAAACGGAGAAACCACATAGATTTTATTTATGTGGTTTTTCATTTAAGAAAGTTTACATTTGCAAAAAAATTAAAAACAAATGGCAAAAATTATACGAATTCATCCAGAAAATCCACAGGAAAGACAGATAAATGAAGTGGTGGAAACCCTGAAAAAAGGCGGATTGATAGTCTATCCATCGGACACGGTGTATGCTCTGGGATGTGATATCAATAACCTGAAAGCAATGGAAAAACTAGCCCAGCTGAAGGGAATAAAATTAGAAAAGTCCCATTTTACCATTATATGTAATGACTTGAGCCACTTGTCAGAATTTACAAAACCGATAGAAACTTCTACATTCCGACTTTTGAAAAGTAAACTCCCTGGGGCATTTACCTTTATTTTAGAAGCGAATAAAAATTTGCCTTTGGCTTATAAAGGGCATAAAACCATAGGAATACGAGTTCCGAATCATTCCGTGCCACAGATGATAGTGGAAAGTCTCGGCAACCCGATAGCTTCCACCTCTATAAAAGATGATGATGAGGTGATAGAATATTCTACCGACCCTGAGCTTATAGCCGAAAAATACGATAAAAGCGTGGACATCGTGATAGATAGCGGCTGGGGAGAGCTGGTGCCTTCTACGATAGTAGATGTGACACAGGGAATACCAGAAATTGTCCGACAGGGAAAAGGTGAATTATAGGAAAATAAAAAAAACTCTCGTATTTACGAGAGTTTTTTGTTTATTATAAAAATTCTATATCCTTAGAATGAGGAAGAATTCCTTTGACATCATAAACAACACCATTTTGGGATAGGAGTTTAGATAAGTCTAAATCCAAGAATTCTTTGTGAGCAACACCAAGAACTACTGCTTCATATTTATCCGAAGGAAGCGTTTCCATGCTGTCTATTCCGTATTCGTGTTTTACTTCGCTAGGATTAGCCCAAGGATCGTAAGTAGTCACTTTAACACCGAAATCTTCCAAAGCAGTGATTACATCGATGATTTTAGTATTTCTGACATCAGGGCAGTTTTCTTTGAAAGTTACTCCCAGCATAAGTAGTTTAGCTCCGTTGATTTGGATATTTTTCTTAATCATTGCTTTTACCACTTGCTCAGCAACATATTTTCCCATAGAATCATTCATTCTTCTTCCTGCCAAGATGATTTCTGGATGGTAGCCGTACTCCTGAGCTTTTTGAGCCAAATAATATGGATCTACACCGATGCAGTGCCCACCTACAAGACCTGGTTTGAAAGGAAGGAAATTCCATTTCGTTCCAGCAGCTTTCAGCACATCGTGAGTGTTGATATCCATTAGGTTAAATATTTTAGCCAATTCATTCACGAAAGCAATATTGATATCTCTTTGTGAGTTTTCAATCACTTTGGCAGCTTCGGCAACTTTAATCGTTGGTGCAAGGTGCGTACCTGCTGTGATTACAGAAGAGTATAAGTCATTCACCACTTTACCGATTTCTGGAGTAGAACCAGAGGTTACTTTTAGGATTTTCTCCACGGTGTGTTCTTTGTCGCCTGGGTTGATTCTTTCAGGAGAATAACCAGCGAAGAAATCCACATTGAATTTAAGTCCAGAAACTCTCTCTACCACAGGGATACAGTCTTCCTCAGTAGCACCAGGGTAAACCGTAGATTCATATATGACAATATCACCTTTTTTAATTACTTTCCCTACCGTTTCACTCGCTTTTACAAGAGGAGTAAGGTCTGGTCGGTTGTTTCTGTCCACGGGCGTAGGCACAGTGATGATGTATACATTAGCATCTTCTATATCTTTTAGGTCAGCAGAGCAGAACAGCCCATTGGCACCAGCATTGAAAGGGTTTTCTTTAACCAAGGCTGATTTTAGAAGGTCATCAGATACCTCCAAGGTTTCATCGTGCCCAGCATTTAGTTCTGTGATTCTTTTTTGGTTAATGTCAAAGCCTACCACAGGGAATTTAGTGGCAAATAACCTTGCCAATGGCAGTCCTACATAACCAAGTCCAATAATTGCTATTTTATGATTCATATTATATATTTTATTATTTCACACCTTTAAAAATTCTATGATACAGATATCCCCATATAGTAGGGTGGTACCAGAGGATAGATTCTAGATTTCTTTCTTTTTGGGAAGATAGTGTTCCGTTGAAAAAGTTTTCTATTGCTTTTGTTAGCAGTTTGATACCGCTAGCCAGCTGGATAAGAGGATATGTTGAGAAATCATCCTGTTTTGTGACTGTGATGTTTTCTTGGTATATCACGCTTCCTGTGTCTATTCCTTTATCCACGAAATGCACCGTAACTCCGTTGTTTTCAGCATCATTATTTACCAACGCCCAGTAGGCTCCATGAACGCCCCTATACTTAGGTGTGATGCCCGCATGAGTATTGATAAAAGGGCATTCTACGGCAGAAAGCACTTTTTCAGAAATGATTCTTGTTCCGTTTATAATGATTAAATCAGGATTTATTTCCTTCAATAATTCTATAGTTTTTTTTGAATTTACAGATGAAACATTTATCGTTTTATCATTGGGAATTTCTGAAGCATTCATATTGTTTGCTTTCATGATTTCATTTCTTCTTTTTTTAGATGTGCTGCCTAAAAACTTACCGATAATCAGCTGGAATAAAATCTGTCCCACAACGGTAAAAATACCCAATCTTTTTATCCTTCTTTTGATAAATTTTTTGGTATTTTCTTTGTCTTCCACAATGATTTTTTCAATGCCGAATTGACTATCCAATGCATTGAAAACGATTTTTGAGGAATCACCCTTTCCCGCTAAAATAACGATTTTTTTACCCTTCATTTTTCATCTTTGCAGCCAAACTACTCATCGTGTAGCTTTGGAAGTTATACTTTTCATTTAAAAATTTATAATGTTGCAGGATTTTCTCTAAAAACTTGAAATTTTCCTCCATATTTGCCCCAAAATTATGAGGATGCCACCATAAATGGTAGGTTAGATTGTTTTTAGCAGCAAAGGTCATACTTTCCTTTATTCTTCTTAACCTTAAATTTTCCAAGAAACTCAGTTTCGGCGAAAATGGTCTCAAGAAACGACTTGAAGGAATATTTACAGGAGTTTCTTTTTTTATGTAATCATCTGAATAACAGTTGTGTCCAGAGATGTTGATATAAGAATCCATCAGCCTGAAAGCTCGCCGAAATAGGCTTTCGTTTTCACCACTTTTGGCTTTATACAGCCAAGAGTGTTCATTCCCTCTGTAACAAGTAATTCCCAGTTCGGAGCATACTTGTAAGTATTTGTCATTGAACTGGTTTCGTGGGAAAATTAGTGAAGTTATCTTTATTCCTTGTTCTTTTGCTACTTGCACAGCCATTCTGGTATCTTCTCTGAAAGATTCCAGCGTTTGTCCTTTTTCTAGACAATAGTAATGGGAAAAAGTGTGGGTGCCGATTTCCTGCTCTGGATATTTTTTGATTTCATCGATGAGCAGCGGAGCAAAATGATATTTATCTTGGTTAAAATCACTGCCCAGACTCTCGAAATAAGTGTTTTCGTAGGGCGAAAGCGATTTGTCTTCGTATTGAGGTTTGATGGAAGGTAAATTTGCCAATAACTCTTCTTTGGTCTTGAAAAAAAGAAAACCAACAGTAGAAAAAGTACCGCAAACAGCATATTTTCTAAATAATTCCAGTGTTTGAGGAATTACTTGATGGACATTTAGAATGTTTTGTCCATAATCCTGAATGGTTCTTTTGTCCCGAACACCCCACATGAGCTCGAAATCCAAAGAAATTACAAATTTACCCGTTTTCATTTTTTAATTACTTTAAATTTTCCCAATACCAATCTACGGCCTCTTTCAGACCTTGCGCGAAGATGTGGCTCGGCTGGTAGCCTAGATTTTTTTGAGCTTTTTCTATACTTGCCAATGAGTGAGGAACATCTCCCTGTCTGTTTGGACCATGGAGAATTTCCACTTTTGCGATTTCGTTGTCATAGGCAGAAAGGTATTCTTTCAGCAGTTCAGCCATTTCTTTGATGGTTGTTCTGTCGCCCACGGCTGTGTTATATATTTGATTTAGAGCCTCTTCCTTATCAGTGATTAAGGCTAATAAATTCATCTGAATTACATTGTCAATGTAAGTAAAATCCCTTGAATAAGTACCATCTCCGTTGATAGTTGGCGATTGGTGGTTGATTAGCTGGATTACGAATTTTGGAATTACCGCAGCGTAAGCGCCATTTGGGTCTTGTCTTCTTCCAAAAACATTAAAATATCTTAGTCCTATCGTATCAAAATTATAAACTCTTTTGAAAACATCAGCATAAAGCTCGTTCACATATTTTGTGATAGCATATGGCGAAAGTGGTTTTCCGATGATGTCTTCTACTTTTGGTAAGGATGTAGAGTCGCCGTAAGTAGAGGAACTAGCCGCGTAAACAAGTCTTTTTACTCCTGCATCTTTAGCCGCTACGAGCATATTTAGGAAACCGCCCACATTCACATCATTACTCGTGATAGGGTCGTTGATGGAGCGAGGAACAGAGCCAAGAGCAGCCTCGTGCAGAACGAAATCTTGTCCGTCACAAGCTTTTTTACAAGTTTCTAAATCACGGATGTCACCTTCAATCAAAGTAAATTTTTCATTTTTGAAAAAAGGCTCAATGTTATGTCTGTGTCCCGTAGCAAAGTTGTCCAAAACTGTAACCACAGCTCCTAATTCTAGTAGTTTTTCCACTAAATTAGAACCAATGAAACCAGCGCCGCCAGTGACTAATATTTTTTTATTTTCTAATTTTTCTTTGAAATTCATCTTTTAAGTTTTTTTTATTATATGTAATATTTTCTTAGAATATTGCAAAGATACGATTCTTTATTGGTTAAGTTTCGTTCTTTGAAATAATTTTCTACATCAGGAATGTTTATTTCGTAGCCAGAACCTGCCTTTATGAGAATGAGCTGAGGTTCTATACCGAGTTCTTTTTCAATGATTTCTAAAATCTCAATGATAGAATAATTGAAGGGATAAGCGATATTGACCACTTTATTAAAATTCTGATAATTGATAACTTGAAGAACTAAATTCTTAATATCCTCAGAATCAATGATATTTCTAGTTGCTTTTGTGTGGACATTTATTTTTTGATGGTTTCTGACAGAACGAACCAAATAGTTCATCAGTAGATTGGGATTTCCTCCTTTTCCAACGGCGTTACTTAGCCTTAATATTAAATATTTTGGGCAGTTTTCAGCGATGATTTGTTCCATTCTTAATTTATGCAGAACATACTGGCTGTCAGCCTTTGAGGAATCATAGATGCTGCAGGTGGAAAAATAGACAAAAAGTTTGTCAGGATTTTGTGTAAAAGTTTCCCTGATTAGGTCTTCTTCCCTGTGAAATTCTGATAGTTCTGTCTCTAAGGAATTAGAAACTCCAGATGCGAAAAAAATAATATCTTCTCGGTCTACATCGTAGAATAGAGAAGCAATAAGTCCATTTCCTACAATCATTTTTTGGTGTTTTTTAGTAAAATATTTATTGGATTATCGGGAAGAGTGTCAAAATTGACTAAATTTTCTGAGGTATCAAAGACCTTAGAGTTTTTGTCTTCATTAGATTCATCAGAAATGAAATGATAATTTTTGGTAATATTTTTAGTTTTAATATTGTTCATCTGACTAAACAGATGTAAAAAATCTGTTCCCACTCTTCGTGTACTTATTTTTTTTATTATTTGGTTTTCAGTGTTTTCCTTTTCTTTATTCCAGATTATAAAAGGCACTTCATAAGCCTCTTTTATTGGTTTTTGGCTGTGGAGCATAGATTTGCCATCGGTATATTGACCGTGGTCGCTGAAATAAACTAAACTAAAAGGCTTATTAGTTTTTTCTAAATTATTATATATTTCCTTTAGGAAAGAATCGGTGTTTTTTATACTTTTATTATAGCAGGAGATTTCTTCGGATAGGATGAATTCATCATATTTGTTTTCCGTCCTGTCACAAGCGTAAGGGTGAGAGCCCTGCATATGAATTACGATAAGTTTTGGTTTGGAAGATTTCTTAGAAATAGCATCCGTGATGAAAGGCAGCATTTCTGCATCCATAGGGTTTTGCCCTGTTTTACCATCTCCTTTTCTTAGAAATGTAGTAAAATTGCTATGATTGGCAATTACGGTAGTAGGCGAGTTGTGATGCCCTACAACTCCTTGATTAGAAATCCAATAAGTTTCGTATCCTATGGTGTTTGCTAGGGAAATGATATTGTTATTGAGTTCATATTTCTTTAAATTATCTTCTTTCACTAAAGCCAAAGTTCTGCTCAAAGACATCACTGTTTTGGGAGCGATAGAAATATAATTATCAAATAGGAAAGGCGCAGAACTATTGATAAAAGGTGTGTTTTCTATAGGAAAACCATAGGCATGAAGAAAATCTCGCCTTACACTTTCTCCGATTACGATGACAAAATTATCTTTCAGAGATGCTTCATTTAGATTGTCAATAACCCAAGACGAAGGTTTTTTGGATTCTTCTATCATGTAGTCATGGTCTTTCTTTACCGAATATAACTGATTGATAACTAAAGCTGTTCGTTTTAGAGGAAGCACATTGAAATAATCATCAATCACACCTAGTCTTAGCCCATATTGTAGTATTTTTTTTGTAGGAAGAGCAATCAGAACTAAGAATAAAACAGGAGTGATGAACCGAATTTTTAGTTTCTCATAGCTTGTTCGTAATAGCACAATAGTAAAAACTAACAATGCAGAAAGCATGATAAAAATACTTATCGGCAGTATCTTGATGTAAGATATAGCCTCGGCAGAATCTGTATAAAGTATGGAGGCTATATAGCTGAAAGTAGGCTCTCCATAGACTTTCAGGGTAGGGTAGATGAAAAAAGTGACAAATAGCGAAAAAATGACACCTATTTTGAAAACAAATCTATGCAACTGAGCTAGAAAAACATAAAATATAAATAGTGAGAAAATATAGAGCGCTTTTGATAGCAGATTGCTTTCTATGGGAAACAGCATCCAGCTCTGGAAAACAGAGTAGATGAATAATAGAAAATAAAAAATATATTTTTTTATCATTTTGTTCTTCGGTTGTATTTTGATTTTAATAATTCTGATAGACTTGTTTCATTTAAAAATTCAGAAAAAGCCACTCCTCCCTTTTCTGAGTTGTGTGATATATCAGCGAAATAATCACGCTCTATTCCGCCCCATCTTTGGCTGAAATTAAAAGCGGAAGCGTCTATAAAATCTATATTTGGATAGTTTTTATAGTAAAATTCTAAAAATTCTTTCCTGTTGTATTTTGGATAATCTTTGTCATAAATATGTTTTGGCAAGTTCACAAAAACTAAGTGAATATTTTGCTCTTTACATAATTTGACTATTTTATCCAGATATTTAGTTTGATAAACAGGAATATGGGTTTCTTCTTTTGATTCGTAATAGTTTTCCTGGTATTTTTTTAAGTTTGGTGTATAAGCTCCAAAACTTATCGTATCGTTTTTGAATAAATGAAGAGTTTCTTTTCCTAAACCTGTCCAAGATTTGATGTAGATACTGGGATTTCCTAGGAATAAATCCTTTTGTCCTTCCATATCTATGAAGGGAAGATATCTTTCTCGCCCTTCCACGCCCACGGCCTCATATTCATTATTGATAAGATTAGAGGGCGAAAAGTTAATAAGAACAGTATCCACTTTTTGTGTGTTTATAAGTTGTTTCAACTTGAAATAGGTGAAAAGATAGGCCTCTCCTCCCTGTGAGTAGTTTTCGTATCGAGTCGCTATTTTAGGATTTATCGTAGCTTTTCCAGTCGAATCTCCTAAAAAAGGAATTCTGTTGGTCTGTGGCGTTTTGAACATAAAACAGTAAAAAACTATAGATAAAACCAAAATAATGGCAACAGCTCCAGCAAACAAAAATAGATTATGAATAAATTTTTTCATCTTTTAAAATTGGAAATATATAAATTCAGCTTCCTTCCCATGGAACCAAATAATCAGTAAAGTTAGGAAAATATAAATCATCCAGCGGAAAGGTCTTTTTACCTTATCTTCGAATCTTAGAGGGAAAAGTCGGTCTCTCATCAGCCATTCGAAAACGAACATAATAGCGATAAAGAAAAGCAGGCTCAAATCTCCTCCCATCAATTTCAAAGGATATCCGATGCCTATGTGCATGGTCGTGAACATTTTCTTGATGAAAGAAAAAGCATCAGAAATACTTTCGGCACGGAAGAAAATCCAGCAAAAAGTAGCCAACCCGAATGTCAGCACCACTTGGAAAAACTCTTTTAAAGAAGGAAGTATTTTGCCTTGTGCTACGATGTCAAGATTGTTTCTATTGGTTTTCATAACGATAGAAGGCATTATGAATAAAGCATTTAGGAATCCCCAAAAAATGAAAGTCCAGTTTGCCCCATGCCAAAAACCACTTACTAAGAAAATGATAAAGGTGTTACGAATTCGCATCCAGTCACCTCCTCTGCTCCCACCAAGAGGGATGTAGAGGTAATCTTTGAACCAAGTAGAAAGAGAGATGTGCCACCTTCTCCAGAATTCTGCGATATCTCTTGAAAAATATGGATAATTGAAGTTTCTTAATAATTCGATGCCGAACAGCCTTGCAGACCCTAAAGCAATGTCACTATAACCAGAAAAATCACAATAAATCTGAATAGCAAATAAAAACGCTCCAAAAGCTAGTGTGGTTCCCGTGTATTCGGCGTTTGCATAATCATTAAAAATTATGTTAGCATAATGGGCACAGTTGTCTGCGATGACCACCTTTTTAAATAATCCCCAAAGAATTTGTCGCATCCCATCCACGGCTTTGTGATAGTTGAACTCTCTGTTTACCTTTAATTGAGGAAGTAAATGTGTAGCTCTTTCTATAGGACCAGCCACTAAAAGAGGGAAAAAACTTACAAACAAGGCGTAGATGACAGGGTCTTTTTCAGGCTCTATTTTTCTGTTGTAAATATCTACTACATATGACAATCCATGGAATGTGTAAAACGAAATTCCCACAGGAAGCAGTATTTCCAAAGTCCAAGGATTTACTTTAATTCCTAAACTGCCCATAAGTTCAGCAAATGAACCTACAAAGAAATTATAATACTTGAAAAATCCTAAGAAAGAAAGATTTATCAAAATACTAAGCCAAAACCAAAATCTTCGGGTGTTTTTATCTTCCGTTTTTGCAATCTGCAGTCCTGAAAAATAATCTAAAAAAGTAGAAAATAACAATAAAAACGAAAATCTCCAGTCCCAGCAGGAATAGAAGTAATAGCTAGATACCAGAAGTAAAATGTTCTGCCATTTAAGTCGTTTGTTTAATATCCAATAAAGGGAAAAAACTATAGGTAAAAATACCGCAAAACTAATAGAATTAAAGAGCATATTTTAGATTTTTATGTTATAATATTCAGCTACACTTCTGTGGCCTATATGTAGAATGACTTCATCACCGATGCCTTCTTGATTTCCACAAACACACCACTCAGTAGGGAGATGATAGGGAGCATATTTTGTGTCATGAGCAGCAAGCCACATGATACGAGAGTTGCGAGAAGGGTCTTTTAGTAAGATATCACAGCAGTTTTGATAATATTTTTCTGCTAATTTATGCCCTTTCCAAAGGGTCATCGGGCTTTGATTATAGGAGTGTCCATAGCCGTTGCTCATGTCTGTGATAGGTTTGGTATCAAGAGACATTTCCATATCTTTTTTGACAAGATTTCTAGGAGTAGCAGCTGCACAAGAACCAAACAATTCTGTAAGATATATAAGTCTGTATATTTCCTCTGAAAAAACAAACATATCAGAATCTATCAGACATTTGAAATCTGCTGTAGATTCTAGTAGGGATTTGTATTTATAGTAGCCCGTTACTCTATACATGTATCTAGGATGGTCTTTGTCTAAACCTTCTGGGTGAGCTACTTTTTTTAGGTTTACACCTTCTACATTTAAATCAAAATCCGAATACACTGTATATGTAGCGTTTGGAAAATATTTTTTTAACGAAGATAATGATGGTTCTAACCTGTCCTGATTGCTCAGTTGATTTCCGCCTGCATTTGTGCGGTTTTCTCCAAATTCACAGAAACAAAACTCTATTGAGATATTGCTGAGATAATCTTTGAGTTTTTCATCTTCTATGACGAAAGGCTTTAGATTTTTATAATTTTGTTCTGGAAATGAGGATTTTATCTTGTTGGGAATAGCTTTTTTCTTTCCCAAAAGAACAGAAACAGCCTCTTGTATTCTATGTGTCAATCTGTTAAGCATTACCTAATGATTTTTTGATTTTATTTCTTGCAGGTATTTCTATATACTTATAGGAAATATGAGATGCTATGAGAACTACTATAAATGTTAAATAAAAGAATAATGAATGATTTTTTATGCCCACCGCACTGAGGATTTTATTTGTGACTATTCCAATGGGTATTTGCAGAAGATAAAAAGCGAAACTGATTTCTCCTAAATAGATGAGGTGTTTATTGTTGAAAATCTTCGTTATTCTGCCTGTGTTTAAGGTTATTAACAGCATTAATAATCCAAATGTTATTGAGTGAAAACCATTATGAATAAATAAATTTCTAGTAAGATAGATAAGAAGTATAGTTCCCAAAGTCGCTATGATTACTGCTGTATCATAGTTTCCAGCTTTAAAATTGAATAAATGTATATTTTGAAATATCAATCCAAAAAGTATCCCTACAAGAAAAGAATTGAGATGTAGAAAAGGATTGTATTTCAAAAAATATCTATCTAGAGAGTTGTATCCTCCATAATATTCCGAAAAATAGAAGATATTCATACCTATCTGACATATCAGCCAAAAAGATAATGTAAATATGGCAATATATTTAAACTTCCATTTTTTGATAATATAATTGAAAATAAAAGGAAACAACAGATAAAAAAACATTTCTACAGATATGGACCATGATGGGACATTGTAGGAAAGGCTCGTTTGTGGTATCCATGCATGAATTAAAAGAGCATTCACAAACAGTGAAGGAATACCAAAATTTACATATTCTAGATAGTTTATGTATTTGAAAAGATTAGCAACTATAGCAAGAAGTAATGTCATTATGTGTAATGGATATATTCTTGCAAGTCTATTTATATAATATTCTTTCGGAGAAATGTGTTCTTTCTTTCCATAAGCCAAAATCATCACAAAACCAGATAACACATAAAAATAACTAACGCCTAGGTTAAGATGTTCGCCACTTTTTATTTCTCTAAAGTGATAAACAAATAATAAAAAAGCCGCAATAAATCTCGTAAATGTAAGTTGAGAAGTGGTCATTGTGTTAATTTTCGCTATGCAAATTTAACAATTCATTTAATATTGACAAAGCCTATATTTAGGCGTATAGGCTTTTAATTATTATATTTGCACAAAAGACATAATAATATGCATGTTTTTCCCATTGTTTTTACTTGTGATGATAAGTATTTCAAATACACAGATGTAGTAATTACTTCTATATTAAGTAATCAAAATAGAGATGTCCATTATGAAATACATATTCTTACAGAGTTTATAAGTGAAGAAAATAAACAAAAAGCGATATCTCAGCTTAAAACACATAAAAATTTTAGTATAACATTTCATGAGCTTGGGAATATAGATAAAAGTAGTTTTTATCTCAATTCTTACATGTCTGTGAGCACCTATTATCGTTTTTATTTATCAGAGATTTTCATGAATTATGACAGAATTCTCTATTTGGATAGTGATTTGATAGTGAATGCTGATATTTCTGCATACATTGATATGGCTTTTGAGGATAAATTAGCCATTTGTAGCAGCAGCCCATTCATTAAAAATAAAGTTCTTCAAGGAGATGATCCAGATTATCCTATAAGTTATTTCACTGAAGTTCTAAAAATGCCCAATCCAGAGGAATATTTCAATGCAGGAGTGGTGCTTTACAATTTAAAGAAAATGAGGGAAATGAACATTCAACAAAAACTTTTTGATGCGCTGAAAGAAATCCCAGAACCAAAACTCCAAGACCAAGACATCTTAAACTCTGTATTTTCACGAAACGGAGGCGTAAAGCTGATATCAAATTTTTATAATAATACAGCCACGATAAGAATTACTCCTAATCGGTTACTTTTAGAAAGTTTAAAGAAAAAAGTAGGAATTAAGGCCAATCATTGGTTCTATATTTACCATTATGTAGGAAAAGTCAAGCCATGGCAACGAGATGGTGTAGACAGTGGGCTTTTCTTCCAATATGCATACAAATCACCATTTTTTGATGACATTATAGAAGCCAATCAATTGGATAAGCAAGAACTAATCAAAAAATATAGATTGAACTGGCTGTAAAAGTAGGGTGGAAAGAGGGATTACAATTCCTGTAATTCCACCATTTTTTTGAATTTTTCTGAGCTTTTTACCAAGCTGTCAAAATCACCAGAAGCTATGATTTTACCCTTATCCAAAAGATAAATCATATCTACATTTTTTATCGTAGAAAGCCTGTGAGCAATGATGATAAGGGTGGTCTGCCCTTGTAGCAGGTCTATGTTGTTTTTGATGTGTCTTTCGGTTTCTGTATCCAATGCAGAAGTTGCCTCATCTAGTATGAGCAATTCCACATCTTTATAAAGTTCCCTTGCGATAGAAATTCTTTGTTTCTGCCCGCCAGAAATTAGGATTCCGTTATTCCCAAGCTGAGTGTTTTCTTTTTCTGGAAGTTCAATAACAAATTCAGATAAAGAAACTTTTTCAATAGTTTGTCTGAATTTTTCCTTGTTTTCTTCAGATTTTTCTTGCCAAAAAGTGACATTATTAAAGATAGAATCATTGAATATCACGGCTTCTTGTGTGATGTAGCCAAGATGGTTTCGGAAAGAATTAAGATTAGTTTTATATAGAGATTTTCCTTCAATGATTATTTCCCCATCATCAGGAGCCTGAAGCCCTGATATAATATTAGCAAGAGTTGTTTTTCCAGCTCCACTTTCTCCAACAAAGGCCACAGAAGAATTTTTCTTTATAGAAAAACTTATATTATCAATGGCTTTTTTTCCTCTAAATGACAATGAAATATTTTTAATATTGATGTCATCAATGTGTTCAATCTTTTCTTGATAGTGAAGAGGCTCTTTATAATGTTTAAAATCAGATAATAAATTCTCAAAAGAGTCAATTCCAGAAGAATTGGATAAAAATGTATTCCAAGAATTCTGCATACTCACCAAATGTCCTAACGCTCTGTAAAACAGTAATAAACTCAAAAGAATGGAAGAAAAAGATTCCCCCAAATAAGAGGTCTGGACGATAATCACCCCTGTGATGATGATAATCGTAAAAGGCTCTCTGAGGCTTTCTCCAATGGATGAGATTTTGCCTACACCTAGATTGATTTTTTCTTGTTCACCTATGTTATCTACTAGTTTTTTTGAAAATAACCGATAGTGGTTTGTCGCCTTTAAATATTTGAAATTATGAAGAATTTGTATCAAAACAGCATTGAAACTATTTCCTTTACTAGAAAGTAGTGTGGCTTTTTCCTTGGTGTAGCTGTTGATGTATTTATAAAACAAATTAGACAGCGAACCTCCAATCGCCACCAAAATAGCAAATTGCCAATTAGCAATAAAAGCAAGAAAAATATAAGTGGCAAGCATGATAATGTGCTGTAAATAAACGAAGAAACTCATCAGCGCTCCGATTACTTTTCCCAATTCACCTACCATTGTGTTTTGGATGCGCCCAGCTTCTAATTTTGTAAACCCAGAATAAGAAAGTTCATTAAGGTTTTCTATCAAGTTGAGCCTCAGTAAACTTACAGATTTTACTCTTATTTTTATAAAATAGACACTTCTCAGATAGTAGAAAACACCCTTTATCGAGAAAACGATAACCATAAATAACAAGGCATTTACAAGATTTACATTTACACCAACGAAATCAAATAAATTGACAATGAAATTTATAACATCTGAGTTTTCGTCGCTTGTATTAGTGTTTATTCCAGATGCAATTCCCAGTAACGGAATGAACATAGCAAGTCCCAAACCATCCAATAAACCCACCAATAAGTTTACCAAAATATAGCCATACATGTGCCATCCCGCAATGTTTCTGAAATAAGAAAAATATTTTAGTAAAGAGGTATTTTTGCTGTTCATATATTTATTTTTGCTGTGCAATAATTACAAAATTTCATGATTTTTTAATGAAAAAAGCTATTGCATTTAGCAGGGCAAATTTAAAGAAAATTATCCAGATTATCCGTAAAAATCTTATGTTCCACTTTTTCCTGCTGCTGGATGATTTTTTCTTGTATTTGTTTTAAGAAAGCTTGGTATTTAGCGCTGTTTTTGTCCTTTGGACGATGCTCTAGAGCTTGTTTTATTTTAAGGTTTTCATTGGAAAATCTATCGGCTTCATCAGAAAAATAAGCTTTTTTGAATTTTTCCCAAATGTACTGAACGGCCTGTTCACTCGGATGGATGAGGTCTTCCTTGTAGAATCTGTAATCGCGCAGGTCGTCCATAACGATTTCATAAACAGGGATATAATGGCAATTTTCATGCTGTTCCACAACTTCATGAATTGCACAAAGCAGTTTGGCCTTACTTAGATTATTTTCGCTAAAACCATCTTTGGTATGGCGGACAGGGCTTAATGTAAAAAGAATCTGTGCCTCTTTCGGGCAGATTTTTTTTAGAATGTGGCAGGTTTCAGCTATTGAATTTACCAATTCTTCGTGGGTTAGAAGGCGTTTATTAAAGTTTGTTTGTGGGATTTTGTGGCAGTTTGCTACAAAAATATTTTTGGATAAATGTTCATAAACGAAAGCCGTTCCATAGGTGATGATTACCCAGTTGTTTCGTTTTAGAAATTCGTGCGCAAGGTTTATTTTCTCATTGATTTTTCTGAGGGTATCTTTCTGGTTTTCAGAATTAAATGAGGTATGATGATTAAAACTCAAATATTCACCTTGATGAAAATCTAAATCTTTTTCTGTGTAAATTTTGTTTTCAAAAATTTCTTGAATGCTGTTTTTCACAGCCCAAGGATTGAAGAGAGTCCCAAAAGGATTGTTCAGCGTTTGGAACTGGCTGTCAGCTAGTTTTACAGAAATTTCTGTTGCAAAACAAGACCCTATCGAAAACAAAGAATCCGAAATTTGAATTTTTTTTTCAGAAATCGGAATTTCTACCTCGGTACGAAATTTCATAGACAAGATTTAAATATTTCTTTTTAGTAAATAATCTGCCAGAGCCAAGAAAGACTCCTTTTTCTCTGCATTTAGACTGGTCTGGTTTAGATATTTTTGAGCTGTATCGTGGTGCTCCTGCACGAGTTTTAATGTGATTTCATCCGCCTTTGTATCTAGGAAAATTTTAGAAACAGCATCTATTTTTTCTTGGCTTTCATCTTTTTGGGAATACCAGTTTTGGAGTTCCTTTTTTTGTTTTTCATCTGCTTTTTCTAGTGCAGTGAGATATAAAACGGTCTTTTTATTTTCACAAATATCACCTGCCTGTTTTTTTCCAAAATCTCCCTGATTTCCAAATACATCCAGATAATCATCCATCATCTGAAATGCGATTCCAAGGTGAATCCCAAACTGATAGAGAGCCTCCGCATCCTGCTCTGGACATTCAGCAATGAAAGCGCCTATTTTTAGCGCTGTAGCACTCAGAACGCCAGTTTTGTAAGTAATCATTTGGATATATTCATCAAAACTTACATCATCTCTTTTTTCAAAATTCATGTCCATTTGCTGTCCCTCACATATTTTCGCTCCTGTATCGGAAAATAAATGAATACATTTTTTAAACAAAACAGGTTCTAAATCCTCGAAAAACTGATAAGATTTGATAAGCAGGGCATCACCAGAGAGTATGCCCGTGTTGATACCTTCTAAAGCATGAATAGTAGGCTTCCCTCTTCTCAGAGGAGCATCATCCATTATATCATCATGAATTAGAGTAAAATTATGAAAAAACTCTATTGCTAGAGCTGGTTTTATTGCAGTATTTATATCTCCCCCGAATGCATCCGCTGCCATCAGTGTAAGCATAGGGCGGAGGCGTTTTCCTCCATTTGCTATGATGTAGTTGATGGGCTGATACAGCTCAAAGGGAGCTTCTTCGAATTTGTATTTTTCTATACTTTCAGAAATTAAATTGATGTATTTTTCAGCAAAATGCATGATGAAATTGTTTTCAGCAAATTTAAATTTTTAAAATGAAAATTAGCCAAAAAAACACCAATTTTTCTGATAAATTGGTGGTCTAATTCTTTTACCTTTTGGGAAAATTTTAGAACATATTTACGATGATGTAGGTGATTCCAGCTACGATCGCACTGATAGGAATTGTCAGAACCCAAGCCCATAGAAGACTTACAGTAATACCCCATCTTACAGCAGAAATCCTTTTAGTAAGACCAACACCTATGATGGAACCTGTGATAGTGTGGGTAGTAGAAACAGGAACTCCTAGGTGGTCAGTGATGAAAAGAGTCACAGCACCAGCAGATTCTGCGCTTACCCCTTCTAATGAAGTTACTTTCGTGATTTTAGTTCCCATCGTTTTTACGATTTTCCATCCTCCGCTCATCGTTCCTAAACCGATAGCAATATGCGCCGCCAAAGGAACCCACATGAAATGTTCAGTAAAGTATTTAAATCTATCAGGAGCATTGATGTAGTCAGGGTCTCCTATACTTACATAGTGATAAATAACCGCTGCACCTATGATTCCCATGATTTTCTGCGCATCATTCAGCCCGTGTCCTAGACTGAATAGGGCAGAAGAAACCAGCTGTAATCTTTTGAATGCTGTTTCAGCTTTATGAGGATTAGAATTTTTGCAAATATTTACGATGATAAGCGTGATAATCACAGAAACAAACATCCCTATAAAAGGCGCTAGGAAAATAAATAAGAATATTGGGATGACTTTGTCGTATTTTACCACATCTTGTGTGAATAGTTTTTCGAAAGATAATTTGATAAGTTCAAAAAATGAAGCGTTGTCATTTAACTCTCTAAATTCAACATAATTCCCATGAAGAGCGTGCATTAGCGCGGCACCAAGAAACCCACCAATAAGCGTATGTGACGAAGAGGATGGAATACCAAGCCACCAAGTCAGTAAATTCCACGCAATAGCAGCAAAAAGTCCAGAGACGATAACTTCAAGGTTAATAAAATCCTCGCTTACCGTTTTAGCAATAGTGTTCCCAATATTAAAAGACTGTGTGATATAAGCAGCAATGAAAAAAGCCGCAAAATTCCAAAAAGCCGCCCACAAAACCGCTTGAAAAGGCGTGAGAACCTTTGTGGAAACAATGGTAGCAATGGAGTTAGCCGCATCATGAAACCCATTGATGTAGTCAAAAACAAGGGCTAGTCCAATAATTGCTATGAGAAGTACAGGAAGTTCCATACTTTATTTTTTAGTTAGAGTTAGAAATTAAGCGTATTTGATGATGATACTGCTCATTACACCAGCTACTTCTTCCGCCTTGTCAGTTACCTCTTCTAGGTAGTTTAGCACCTGCTGTACTTTGATGATAGTAATAGGGTCATTGGTTTCAAATAGCTTAATAAGAGCCGAACTTTGTACATCATCAGCAATATTTTCTATACTATTGATTTTGATGCATGATTCTTTCACAGCCTCCAAATCTTTAAAATCTTTAAGATTGATGATGGCATTCTGAATCTCTATACATGCCTTTTGGATAAGAAGAGAAAACTCTTGGTAAGCCTTCGTTTCAGGGCTTTTGAATAGAAAAATGTATCTGGTAGAAGCGTAGATATAGTCCGCTACATCATCTAGAGATGTTGCCAAAGACTGTATATCTTCTCTATCAAAAGGAGTGATGAAATTCTTACCCAGCTCCATGTAAATTTGGTGCGTAAGGTCATCATTTTGATGTTCAAAATCGTGAATTTTCTTTAAGAAAGATTCATCATTTGCATCAAAATTCTGAATTCCATTATGAAAATACTCAGACATTTCTACTAGATTAGCCGCCACTTTTTCGAATAAAGTGAAAAAAACTGTGTCTTTCGGTTGAAATGCCTTAAAAATATTACCAATTCCCATGAGTTCTAATGTATAAATTTTTCGGTTACAAATATAAACTTAATTTTACTTTTACAAAATAAAAAAACCTATAAATGCACTAATCTAAAATACATTTATAGGGAATTATTTAGTTTGCTACTTCTGCGCGCATTTCTTTTCCTTTGAATTTCATCGCGGCAATGTTATTGAGGATATCTTTCTCAAAAGATTTTTCCACTTCAAAGAAAGAGAACTTCTCTAAAACTTCTATATCTCCGATAGCAGCTCGTTTTTTAGATTTTTTGGTAGCTTGGTTGATGATGTCCAGAACATCAGTTTTCTTTAATTTATCTCTTTTTCCTAAATTAAAGAAAAATCTCACCATGTTTTCATTGTTTTTTCTAGACTTTCTGCCACCTCTGTCTCTGTCTCTATCTCGGTCTCTTCCTCTTCTGTCTCTTCTGCTTTCTCTGGTTTCAGATTCTGCTTTTAGTTTCTGAGCTGCCAAATCATTATTATTTTGATAATAAAGAGCCAAATCTTTCAGCTGGAATTGAAGTAATTGGTGTACCAATTCTTCTTTAGAAAAATTAGAAAGGTCTGGGATAAGGCTGTCATCAAAGTCAAAGAAATCCTCGTGCTCTGTGAAAAGCTGCTCGAAAACTCCCGCTACTTGAGCCTTTATGATGTCTTCTCCTTTTGGAATTTGTTTTTCTACAATTTCTATTTTCGTTTGACTCTTGATTTGGCTTAGTTTTCTGGTTTCCTCTGGTTTTATCAAAGCCATAGAGATACCATCTTTCCCAGCACGCCCTGTTCTTCCGCTTCTGTGTACGAAAACTTCTGGGTCGTCAGGCAGAGAATAGTGGATTACATGGGTAAGGCTGTTTACATCAAGTCCTCTGGCAGCAACATCTGTAGCAACCAGAATATCAATGTTTTTCAGTCTAAATTTCTTCATCACGGTGTCTCTCTGAGCTTGTGAGAGGTCGCCATGAAGAGCATCAGCAGCGTAGCCGTTTTGCATTAAGAAATCAGCTACATCCTGAGTTTCCATTTTAGTTCGGCAGAAAATGATAGAATACTGATTTGGATTCGCATCTATCAGCCTTTTTAGGGCTTCTTTTTTCTGGCGGTAGTTTACCACATAATATTCGTGTTTTATGTTTTTCTTAACCGCGTTGATAGAGCCCACTGAAATACGATGAGGATTGGTAAGGTAATTTTTAGAAATTCTCTCCACTTCCTTATTCATCGTAGCAGAAAATAGTAATGTTTGCTTGGTTTCAGGAGTTTCAGAAAGAATAGTTTCTAAATCATCCTTGAAGCCCATAGACAGCATTTCATCTGCTTCATCCAGCACCAGCCAATGGATTTGAGAGAAGTCCAAAGCTTTTCTGTTGATTAAATCAATAACCCTCCCAGGTGTTCCCACAATAATTTGAGGTTTTTCTCTCAAATTTCGGATTTGGTCTGTGATGCTGCTTCCACCATATACTGCTGTTGTTTTCACATTCGGCAAATATTTGGTATAGTTTTTAATGTCTTTGGCGATTTGTAACGCCAATTCCCTCGTTGGGGCCAATACCAAAAGCTGTATTTTACGGCTGGTATCATCTATCATATCCAAAATAGGTAAAGAAAACGCCGCTGTTTTCCCCGTTCCCGTCTGTGCCAGAGCAATAAGGTCTCTGATGTCCGATAAAATGAAAGGAATAGTCTGTTTTTGGATCTCCGTAGGGCTTTCATAGCCCAATTCGCCAACTGCCTTGATGATTTCAGGACTTAAATTGGACTCGCTAAATAAATTCATTAAGTTTTTTAAAATTTCGGCAAAGATACATTTTTTATTTTTAATGATAAAAATCACATAATGAAATGAAAGTGCCAGAAATTTTTGGCATTAAATTTTCATTTTTGAAAACAAATTTGATGAAATGAAAAAATATTTATTATTAGCCTTTTTAGGTTTATGTTCGGTTGTTTATGCGCAAGATATTAGGGTAACAAAATTTAGAAACGAAGTAAATGTAAGTAGGAGAAATCCCACTGATAGAGGTATTTTCCGTAATAGAAATATGTATGGAGACGGCAGGCAGCCGCAGTTGTGGCTTAGGGTTTTCGCTGAAGGGCGATTTCGCGTAGAAGTAGGAGGGCAGATGATGGAAAATTCCACAGGAAGGTATCGCTTCTTTGATTTAAATAGAGGAATACAGATGCTGTCAATCTATGAAAAAGGAAATATCTTGGTGTATAGGACACAGGTGGAATTGAGGGAAAATACTAGGTTGATGTTAGATTTTGACGGCTATGACCTTTATCTTTTTGGTGAAGAAAATATTGAAGACAATGGCATCCAAGTTTTTCCAAATATCGGTGGATATAAACCAATGATGAGTAATGAGGAGTTTGGGCAGTTTTATAGAAGTTATGCAGGAAAACCTTTTGATAAAGATAAAATGGAAACTTTCTATGTCGCACAAAAAGGAATGAATTTTACCACTCATCAGATAGTTCAAATGGTGAAAGCACTTTCCTTTGATGACAATCGTTTAGAGTTGGCCAAAACAGCATATGACAACTGCGTAGACCGAGAAAATTACTATAAAGTGGTGGATGCTATGACTTATAGTTCTACCAAGGAAAAACTGAGAGAATATATTCTGAAAAGATAAAAATTAGAGAATATTTCTAAGAATCCAAAAAGAAATAACGATAAACAAGACAATGTAAGTGGCATGAAGACCAAAGAGTCTTCTTCGCCATTTTAGGAAAATAGGATTTTGTTTGTCTTTATAGATATTAAATAAAAATCCAGTGATGATATAGGGAATAGACACTACCAGAAGCATATTTTCTCTGAAAGCCTTGCCAATATTTAGGTTTAATAAATGATGGACAGCTCTCTGTGAACCACATCCTGCACAGTCATACCCAGTAGCCACCTTGAATGGGCATTTTGGAAAAAAAACACTATCTAATGGGTTGTAGGTCTTGTATACTAAAATAAGTATAAAAATAAACAAAAGACCTACAATCCATTTAGTAATAGTTTTAAGATGCCATTCCACTTATAACAGCAAGTAATATAAATAGGAAATATAATACAATAACAGCTAACCCAGCGAATAGACCATACATTGTCCATTTTTTAGCGTCGGCTGCAGCCTTGTTAGCTCCTGCAATGTCTCCCGCTAGGAATAGTCCTTCTACTTTAGAAGCATTGATAATTCCAGCAATTCCAAGTGGTAAACAGCAAAATAAAGTAACTAAAATAGATTCTACCAACCAGTTTTTAGGTGGCGTGTTAAATTCTGTAGGGTTTTGATAATTTGTAGGTTCCATATAATTTATAGTGTATTTATTGGCGGCAAATA
>JABCOA020000018.1 GCA_013333875.2 Flavobacteriaceae bacterium
GTATGGAAAAGTGGTTGAAAAAATCGGATGCGAAAAACCTGCACAACTTAGTCACGATTCGTGGTAGCAGCACTCTGAAAGAAATGGCGGAAATCAACAAATATGCTATACAAGGCTACCGTGTCGTGCAACTGATGAGTTCGCCAAATATTTTTGCAGGGGCAACGACACCAAACTTTAAGGCCCACTGGATAGTATGGGAAAGTCCGTTACACAGCCAGCAAACAGGGGGGATAATTGACCAATACAGCAGGCTGACAGATACAGTAGATTTGAAACTGTTTACTTGGGGGAAGGTGAAGAATCTTATAGAACATAGTGAATACACAAAAGAGATAACTTTAAAGAAGTTTTTAAATGCCAGCTTCGGGGCAATAGTTTTTGAAGCAATAACATAGGAAAAAAGAAAATGAAAAGATTGTTTATATTTGCTATAACTTGCTTTACTGCGAGCTGTACTGTCACACCAAAAGTCGAATCATTACCTGATGCAGAATTTCATCAACCTTATTCAATAAGAGTAAATTTTAGCGATGGGCATAGAACATATCCTAATTTTTTCCATGCAAACATTACGCCTGACGATTCGGGTTTATCTGTTTCCCCTGTGACTGGGAAATGGGATAATGAAATAGTTATTTCAGGAACACCTAAAGTGAATCAAGAAATTTCAATTAAAATATCTTATTTAGTTGATAAAATAATATTTCAAGATAATAGAAAGACAAAATTTTATAGGATAAAGGTTAAAGAGCAATCTAATTAATTAGATAGTATGGGAAAGTCTTTTATGTAGCCCGCAACTGGGCGGGATAACTAACCAATACAGTAGGTTAAAAGACATAGTAAATTTAAAACCTGTTTACTTAGAAAAAGTAAACGTAACTTGAATTGAAAATCTAACTTTCAAAAAGGTCGTCTGAAAAAGTTTCTAAAAGCCAGCTTTGGGGCAATTGTGTTTAAAAGTTTGTGAAGTATCAGCAAATTATGGAGGATATTTAAGTATGATGAAGAAAGTATTTATCTTTTCGGCCGCAATAGCGTTATCCGGTTGTTTTGCCGGTAAACATAAAGTTCAGGCATTACCGGATGCAGAATTTAATAAGCCATATTTCGTAGAATTAAGAACTAAATATGCTGCTTATCCCAATCATTTCAGGGTAAAAATGGATCCTCCGAATTCAGGGTTGACTGTAACGCCTACCAATATGTGGTATAACAAATTGAATATTTCTGGAACTCCACAGACCAAACAGGATATTAAGATTGAAATATCTTATTATGTAAGAGGAGCAGTAGGCTGGTTTGAAAGTATGGACCAGATAGAATTTTATCAGATAAAAGTCAAAGAATGAGTTAAGGTTAGCTGAAGGTTTAGTTTAGATAGCTTTTCTCTAAGAAAAGATCGTTCATATTTCAAGAAAGCACTGTGTTGTTTACATAACAGGCGTAGTTTGAATTGGACGCCTAACTTTCTCAAAGGTCGTCTGAAAAACTTTCAGACGACCTTTTTACTAATGGCAGTCGTCCTGTTCGATTGTTCATGCAACAGAAGAAACGGAGGATGATATATCTATTTCTCCAGGAGAACCGGATGCACTATCCGCCCCAATCGATCATGTTGCAATAATTGAATACACCGCAGGTTATCCGATAGAAATCGTCTCGTTGCGTAGCCGGCAAACGTTGGAAGTAATTAACCAATACAGCAGGCTGACTGATGCAGTAGATTTAAAACTATTCATTGAGGGATGGTTAAGAACCTTATAGATTTTAGTGAATCCATAAAAGAGATAACTTTAAAGAATTTTTTAAATGCCAGCTTTAAGGCAATAGTTTTTGAAGTAATAACATAGGAAAAAAGAAAATGAAAAGATTGTTTATATTTGCTCTAGCTTGCTTTACTGCGAGCTGTACTTTAACCCCAAAAATCGAATCATTGCCTGATGCGAAATTTAATAGGCCATATTCGGTAAGCGTAAATTTTACCGGCGGGCTTAGATCATACCCTGACTCTTTTCGTGCAACTATTACGCCTGAAGATTCGGGTTTATCTGTTTCCGCTGTAACAGGGAAATGGGACAATGAAACAGTTATTTCCGGAACTCCAATGATCAAACAGGATATTACGGTTGAAATATCTTATTATGTAAGAGGCGCAGTAGGCTGGTTTGAAAGTAAGGACCAGAAGAAATTTTATCAGATAAAAGTTAAAGAATGAGTTAAGGTTATCTGAAGGTTTAGTTTAGATAGCTTTTCTCTAAGAAAGGATTGTTCATATTTCAAGAAAACACCGCGTTGTTTACATAACAGGCGTAGGTTGAATTGGAAGCCTAACTTTCTCAAAGGTCGTCTGAAAAACTTTCAGACGACCTAAAATACATCCTCTTCAGGCGATAACAAAAGTTAGTCTCCTAGTCTACTGCTCTGGTAATAACGCCTGCAACAAATCGTTTCGATGTATTATTTAGCTCGTACGAGTTTAGTGGCTTTTCCTCATAGTAATAAGTCTGCTTTGAACTGAATTTCCTTAGTTATCCGTGACAGTCCTTTGATTAAAACTGCAATTCGCCTTAAAAAGGTGTATCCATGAAGAAATTTATTAAATTAGCTTTAATCTCTTTAGGCACGCTATCTGCAATTATATTTATACCATTGCTGATATTAATGTTCAGCTATGATCAACATTCTGATCATTATTACAAAACTCCTGATGAGTTTTTAAATTCCAAGTCATTTTCATGGTACATTGATATTTTTCCCAAAAGCAGTCGCAATATATTCTTGAGGACTTTTGTTGAAACAAATGGAATGATCGTTATTTTTGAAGCAAATA
>JABCOA020000019.1 GCA_013333875.2 Flavobacteriaceae bacterium
AGGGAATTTTTCCACATCGGGAACCAGCTGGGATTTTTCTTCTTTCCAAGCCGTTCCACAGACTCCCTTGCCAAACTTTATTCTAGTACAAGCTATCGGCCCTTGAAATGGAGCCAGAACCAATTCTTCATTTTTCACCCAATAAAAACCTACCCACCACCAAGAAAAAACCTGATGCAGCGCCGAAGAAACATTAGCCATATTAGCTGTTAAATCTGTTTCACCCTCTACAAGAGCTTCCAGCTGAGGCAATAGTGCTTCATATTTTTCTATTTTTGTTCCATTTTCTGGGATAAATAAATTTTCTGCCATAGTAGTTATAATTTATATACTAAAAATCTCCCCAAAATTAGGGATTTTTTACAAAAATGAAATAAACATTGTCTTTTCTCGTTAATTATTAGTAAGTCTGAAAAATTAAATTTCTAATTATGAAAAAGGTAGTAAAATTATTAAGCATTTTGATGGTGCTTTCTTTTGGATTATCAAAAATGAATGCACAGAGAGGTTCAACCTATAACACAGGAATTGGTATTCTTGCTGATGTAGGAGATGGAACTGTAGTTGGTCCTCATGTTAAGCATTTCTTTGCTTCAAATCATGCAGGAGAATTTGCAGTATTATTTGGAAGAGGAGCTACTCACCTTAGCTTTATGTATCATTATGAACAACAATTTGGAGGTTCTGCAAGAGGATTAGCTTGGTACATTGGTATGGGTCCTGGTATTTCTTTTCCTAAAGGAGGGGGAGACACTATATTCTCTCTTGCGCCTGTTGCTGGGATAGATTTCAAGATTCCAGGAGCTCCACTAGGGATATTCTTTGACTGGAGACCTAGAATTTGGTTCTACACAGGAAACTCTGATTTCGATGCAGCAAGATTCGGACTTGGTATGAGAGTTACTTTCTAAAAATTTAAAATAATAAACAAACCCTTAGAAAAATCTAAGGGTTTTTTGTTTTATAATAAAATAGCATTGAGCATTTCACGCTTTCCTTTGGGACCATCCAGCTTCTGAACCTCAAATCCTAACTCTTGCAAAGCCCTTCTGACGCTTCCTTTGGAAGAATATGTTGTCAAAAGTCCTCCCTTTTTCATTTTAGTTTTGACTAACTCAAACAAAGGCTTTTCCCATAAATCTGGCTGAACCCTCGCTCCGAAACAATCATAATACACCAAATCTATCTCAGGAAGTTCTATTTTTTCCAATTCAAAAAAATCGGTTTTTATCTTTTTCAAAAAGAAATTAGGTTGGATCTGAACCAGCTTTTCCCATTCACAGCTATGAATTTCAGTATGAATTTCCTTTATCACTGGATTTTCAAATAATTTTCCATAATCCAAATTCTGGGCTTCCTCGAGACTAATGGGATATTTCTCCAATGAATAATAATTGATTTTTAAATCCGTTGATTGAAGGAATTTCTGCAATGTTACTAAGACATTCAACCCTGTCCCAAAGCCCATTTCCAAAATATTGATTTCTTTTTTATCCAGTTTTTCTAATCCGTTTTTTATAAAAACATGCTCCGCTTCCTGCAATGCTCCATGGTGCGAGTGATAGCACTCATCCAATTCTTCTATATAAAGCGTTCTACTGTTATCACCTGTGGTCTTCACAATTCTTTTCATCTTCATTCCTTCTCATTATATTCTTCTACAAATTCTCTTAAAATCCTTAAATATTGATTTAAATTTTCTACTGCTTTATCTACATCTATAACACCTTCTCCTAACCAGTCTTTTTGTTCTACGATTGCATAATTCATTGATGGTCCATTGCCCTTTCTTTTAGGTTTTTTTATACATTCACATCCATATTTTTTCCCTTTTGCTGATATAAGTTCATAAAATTCATCTCTTATTTCATTCCAATTTTTACTTTTTTCACTCTCAGTTTTTATTTTAAAGCAAAGCCTCCCTTGTTCTATCTGTGAATAAATAGAAACATCTCCCACTTTTTCCCAAGTCAGCCAAAAACTCCAAAAACCTCTAGCCACAGTATTTCTATATCCCCACTCTATGTGTTTTACCTTATCTTCTATCGCCATATAAAATCCTTGCCATTCATAACCTTCCCATTTACTAATCTGTTTGTCTTTATACCCATTCGTTAAATTGTCTATTTGCAACATTCTCTCTCTAAAATCAACAAAAATATTATTTTTTATTTGCTCAAACTTATTAAGTAAATTAATAAAATCTTTTCTACTAAATATATGGTATTTTTTTCCTTTTTCTTTTTCTTCTTCTATTTTTTCAAGGCTTGCTTTACACTCATTCCCTGTTTTTAGATAGATACAAATAGGCTTTTCTTTATTATTTTCTTGACACCATTTCTCTGCAATCTCCTTATATTTTTCTAATTGTTTAGAGTGCTCCCTGCTATTTATTTTATCTTCTATAATGATAAGATATTTATCATTTACTTTTGCCCATACATCTATCTTTTTCCATTGTCTACCCGCTTCTACTTTATTTATAGATTCAGAAAAATTCGGGTATTGATTTTTTATCAATGTAGAAACAAATTCTTTCCCGCATTGATGCAAATCTTCATCCGTGTCTTTATAAGAATCATCTGCCCACATTAAAAGCCAAGTAATAAAGGCATCTTGACTTAATTCTTTTGTTGCAATTTCAAAAATATTTGGTCTCTCCATAATTTTTGACTTCTCCATAACTATTGATTATTATTAAAAATTACCTTTAAATTTTATTATTAATCTACCTTATAACCCTACAAAGATAGACCTTTTTAAATACAAAATAAATGATTACCTTTGTAGTTCATCAATTAAAGTTTTATTACTATGATTATTCAAAAAGTAGAAAAATCTCGTTTAGAGACTATTGACAAAGACAATGTAACTTTCGGAAGTGGTTTTACAGACCACATGATAGTTTGTGAATACGAAAACGGAAAATGGGGAGAGCCTAGACTTATGCCTTATGGGAAAATGGAGTTTTCTCCTGCTATGATGGGGGTGCATTATGGTCAGGCTTGTTTCGAAGGAATGAAAGCCTACAAGGATAAAGATGACAATGTTTTCTTATTCCGTCCAGAGAAGAACTTCGCAAGAATTAACAAATCTACCAAGCGACTCGCTATGCCTGCCATTCCAGAAGAAGTTTTCATGGAAGGACTAAAAGCCCTAGTAGATGTAGAGAGAAACTGGGTGCCTTTCGGAGAAGGGTTTTCACTATACCTTAGACCTGTAATCTTCGCTACTGAAGAAGCGCTTATGGCTAGACCAGCTAACAAATATATGTTTGCTATCTTGGCTACCGTTGCTAAAAGCTACTACACAGCGCCTGTTTCTGCGAAAATCTCTGACTACTACTCTAGAGCTGCGAATGGTGGAGTTGGATTCGCTAAAGCTGCGGGTAACTACGCTGGAGCATTCTATCCTACACAATTAGCAAACGAGGAAGGATATCAGCAGATTATATGGACAGATGATGCTACTCATAAATACTTTGAGGAAAGTGGAACGATGAATGTAATGGTAAGAATAGGCGATACTATCTATACGCCTAAAACATCTGATAGAATCCTAGATGGAGTTACCAGAGACAGCATCATCCAGCTGGCACAAAAAAGAGGTATCAATGTAGTCGTAGGTGACATCGCTGTAGAAGATGTGGTAAATGCTCATAGAAATGGAACTCTTAAAGAAGTATGGGGAGTAGGAACTGCTGTGGTTACCAGCTCTTTCGAAGCTATTGGCTACAATGATGAAAGACTTGAATTACCTAAACTAAGCGAGGAAGAAAGTTTTGCTCTTACTCTAAAAAGAGACCTCATCAGTATACAAACTAATCTAGCTGAAGATCCTTTCGGATGGAGAGTTTTAGTTGAGAAAAAATACTAATTAAATATTAAATTGAAAATCCCTATTTCTTATGGGGATTTTTATTTTGCACTAAAAGAAAAAATCGCTTAGATAAACTCTAAACGATTTTTTATAATTATTTTCTTTTATCAAAAATTAAGCAGCTGTACCATTTGCGTTATACTTCTTAGCAACACCATTTTTGAATGTTATTGTATAAACACCAGCTGTTGATACTTCCATTTTACCAATTTCAGTAATTGCTGTTGAAGAGATGTTTCTAATAGATGTTTGAACAGGTAGTGGCAAGTAGCTCCATGCTGACTCTTTCAATAAAACTCCTTTCCCATCAACATATGCCCATTTACCATCTTCTTTAAATCCAAGCTCAATTCCATTTGATAAAACTACATCATACACAGCTCCATTAGTGGCATTTGCTGTAGTTGCTTTTGTTATAGTTTTAACAGATGCTCCAGTATAAACCTCTGATGCACTAAAAGGATTTGGCTTATTTTTATTAGTAAAAGTCGCATCATAAATTTCTTCTCCTAACATTGATGCAATCAAGTGATCTGCATTTTTAGGAAGATCCGATCTCTGTAGTGCTGGCGCTGGTGCCGGAGGAGTCGGTGTTGGCGCTGGTGCTGGAGGAGTTGGTGTTGGTGCTGGAGGTGTCGGTGTCACCTGTGCTTCTGGTAAACCATCATCTCTATTACAAGATACTGATGAAAATCCTATTGCTAATAAGCAACCTAAAACTAAAACCGTCTTTTTCATTGTGTTCTAAATTTTAAATAATTAATAATATATGCAAATATAATATTTTTTTCGTAACAAAAAAGACTTTCATCATTTTTTAATATATTATTAACTCTCCACTCTTTCCAAAATCAAAAAATAAGTATTTTTGTAAAAATTAAGTTTTAATGAATTTCAAACTCCAATCAGAATACCAGCCCACAGGCGACCAACCGCAAGCCATCAAAAAACTAGTTCATGGTCTAGAAAACGGCGAAAAATACCAGACTCTGCTCGGAGTAACAGGCTCTGGAAAGACTTTTACCATCGCTAATGTGGTCAATGAAATCCAAAGACCCACTCTGGTTTTAGCTCATAATAAAACTCTGGCTGCACAGCTTTTTATGGAGTTCAAAGAATTTTTCCCTGAGAATGCTGTGGAGTATTTTGTCAGTTATTATGATTACTACCAGCCCGAGGCGTATATTGCCAGCACAGGAACTTACATAGAAAAGGATTTGAGTATCAATGAGGAAGTGGAAAAACTCAGGCTTTCTGCTACGGCAAGTCTGCTTTCTGGCAGGCGAGATGTACTGATAGTAGCTTCTGTTTCGTGTATTTATGGGATTGGAAACCCTACGGAATTCAATAAATCTTTGATAGAACTGGAACTTAATTCCAAGATTTCCCGAACACAGCTCCTTCACAAGCTGGTAAATGCACTCTACTCCAGAACGCTGAACGAGTTTTCGCGAGGAACATTTCGTGTAAAAGGCGATGTGGTGGATATTTTCCCTGCCTATGCCGATAGTGCAGTGCGAATACAGTTTTTCGGTGATGAAATAGAAAAAATACAAAGTTTTGACCCTGTTTCAGGAAATATTATTTCTAATTTTGATAAAATCAATATATATCCTGCCAATCTTTTTGCGACTTCCAAAGAAACGCTCAACTCTGCCATTCGGAATATTCAAGACGATTTGGTAAAGCAGGTTGATTTCTTTAAGGAAATAGACAAACCATTAGAAGCCAAACGATTACAAGAGCGAACCGAACTAGATTTAGAAATGATAAAAGAACTCGGCTACTGCTCTGGGATTGAAAATTATTCTCGGTATATCGATGGAAGAGCGCCAGGAACACGCCCTTTCTGCCTTTTGGACTATTTCCCAAAGGATTTTCTGATGGTCATCGATGAAAGCCATGTTACCATTCCGCAGATTCACGCCATGTATGGTGGAGACCGAAGCAGAAAAGAAGCTTTGGTGGAATATGGATTTAGGCTTCCAGCAGCGATGGACAACCGACCATTGAAATTTGAGGAATTTGAAGAAATACAAAATCAGGTAATTTATGTTTCTGCCACTCCTGCCGACTATGAGCTGGAAAAAACAGGCGGAGAATACATCGAGCAAATTATCCGTCCGACAGGACTTCTTGACCCAATAATAGAAGTGCGACCGACTGAAAACCAGATAGATGACCTGATGGAAGAAATCCAAAAAAGAGCCGAAGAAGATGAGCGGGTTTTGGTAACGACTTTAACTAAAAAAATGGCAGAGGAACTCACCAAATATTTCACAAAATTTGGGGTTAGAACTCGTTATATCCACTCGGATGTGGAGACTTTGGAGCGTATCCAGATTATGCAGGACTTGCGCGTCGGTTTATTTGATGTTTTGGTCGGAGTCAATCTCCTCAGAGAAGGGCTTGATTTGCCAGAGGTTTCGTTGGTTGCTATTTTGGATGCTGACAAAGAAGGAATGCTCCGCTCTCGCCGTTCCATGATTCAGACTGTGGGGCGGGCTGCGAGAAATATCAATGGTAAAGCCATAATGTACGCCGACAAAATCACCAAATCCATGCAGGCGACCATAGATGAGACGAACTACCGCCGCGAAAAACAAATCCAATACAATGAGCGGCACGGAATCGTCCCAAAAGCTCTTAATAAAAAGATTTCCGAAACATTAGTTGGTAGGAGTAAAGATTTCCCTGATACCAAATACACTCAAAAAGAAATTTTGAAACAGGCGACTGAACAGAAGCAAAAGCACAGCACGGAGGAAATAGAAAAAATAATCGCCGAAAAGCAGAAAGAAATGGAAGCAGCAGCAAAAAATCTTGACTTCATCACGGCAGCAAGGCTGAGAGATGAAATCAAGGCTTTACAGGAATAATATTAGTTATTTCCAAAATTCATCGTGATATTCATCTTCAGCATGATGATGGATTTCATTTAATTTTTTTCCTACTTCGGCAAGCTGTTCTTCTGTAAGAATATTTTCCAAATGAGGGAAAAGCACCCGCTCCTCAAAACGAATATGCTCTGTAACTTTATCCGCATAGAGTGTAAGTAGTTCAAAATCCTCTACTTCGTTTAGGGTTTTCAGCAGTTCTCTTATTTCTTTATGCTCATCAAGGGCTCTCTGTGTCAGTTCATCATTAGAATAAGGAAACAAGATTTTCTCCTCCTCATCAAAATGGAAGCTCTGGCTGTTGTCCCAGTGATAGTTTATATAGTTTTTAATGCGTTCATAAGAAATATTTTTCTTAATTCCCTGCTTTATTTTCCAGCCACTAAGCAGTCCAAAATGGTGATCTTGGGAAAGTGGAACTATATTTTTGTCTCTTTTCATTTTGTTTTATTTTTAATGATACAAAATTAGTTTTTTAACGAATACCAAATCACTGAAATCATTAAATTTGTAAAATTTTAAAATCAAAACAATGAATATCCTTACCCAAAAATTCAATACAAAATACGAAACAGCTCCTTTTCAGGAGATTAAAGAAGAAAACTATTTACCTGGCTTTCAGGAACTTATCGCTCAGTCAGAAAAAGAAATTGATACAATAGCAAACAACCCTGCCGAAGCCACTTTTGAAAATACCATAGAGGCGCTGGCGTATTCTGGCGAACAGCTGGACAGAGTTTCTAGTATTTTTTTCAATCTAAATTCTGCTGAAACCAATGATGAAATTCAGAAAATAGCACAGGAAGTTTCGCCTATTTTGACGGAATTTTCATCTAAAATTTCTCAAAACGAAAAACTTTTCCAAAGAATAAAAAAGGTTTTTGATGAAAAGGAAAATCTTGACCTAAACGAAGAGCAGAAAACCCTGCTGAACGAAACTTACAAAGGTTTTGTCCGAAATGGAGCCCTGCTAAACGAGGAAGACAAAAAGAAATTAGAAAAAATAGACATAGATTTGTCTGTAAAATCGCTGAACTTTGGGCAAAATGTACTCGCAGCGACTAATGCTTATTTCAAACACATTATCAATAAAGAGGATTTGGCTGGAATTCCAGAGCCTATTTTAGCACAATACGCCGAAGAAGCCAAAGAACGAGGGCTGGAAGGCTATGCCATTACACTGCAATATCCGAGCTACATCCCAGCGATGACCTACGCAGACAACCGAAATCTGCGACAAGAACTAGCTTTAGCAAATGGCAAAAAAGCATTTGACGGAGGCGAGTTTGACAACCAGAACCTCATCAAAGAAATCATCAATCTAAGACAGCAAAAAGCGGAACTTCTCGGCTACAAAAACTTTGCGGAATATGTCTTGGAGGAGAGAATGGCAGAAAGCCCAAAGAAAGTTTTTGATTTTCTAAATCAGCTTCTCACAGCGGCTATGCCTTACGCAGAAAAGGAAATTGCCCAACTAAAAGAACTAGCAAAAGCCGATGGAATAGACAAAATGGAGGCGTATGACCATGTCTACTATGCGGAAAAACTGAGAAAACAGAAATTTGACCTCAATGATGAGGAACTAAAACCATTTTTCCCATTGGAAAAGGTGCAAGATGCTGTTTTTGATTTGGCAGGAAAACTCTTTAACCTTGATTTTAAAGAAGTTACGGATATTCAAAAATATCACTCGGAAGTGCGTGTTTATGAGGTCTTTGAGAACAAAGACCTAAAAGCGGTGCTTTATGTAGATTATTTTCCTAGAAAAGGCAAGAGAGCAGGCGCATGGATGACCAGCTTCAAAAATCAATGGAAAAAAGACAGCGCAAATTCGCGACCGCATATTTCCGTAGTGTGTAATTTCTCTAAACCGACTGCAGACACGCCAAGTCTGCTGACTTTCCAAGAGGTAACGACATTGTTCCATGAATTTGGGCACGCACTGCATGGGATTTTGGCGGATACTCAATATCCTAATCTTTCGGGAACTTCGGTAAAATGGGATTTCGTGGAGCTTCCTTCTCAATTCTTGGAAAACTACTGCTATGAGCCAGAATTTTTGAAAACCTTTGCGAAACATTACCAAACGGGCGAAGTCCTTTCGGATGAAAAAATCAAGAAAATCAATGAGTCTAAAAACTTCATGGAAGGCTATCAAACGCTAAGACAACTGGGATTTGGTCTTTTGGATATGGCCTACCACACACAGCCTGAAGCCGTGCAGAACATCAAGACCTTTGAAACAGAACAAACCGAAAAATGCAGTCTTTACCCTATAAATGCAGAAACTGCGATTTCTCCAAGTTTTTCGCATATTTTCCAAGGAGGATATTCGGCGGGATATTATTCCTACAAATGGGCGGAAGTCCTAGATGCAGATGCGTTCCAGTATTTCAAGGAAAATGAAATTTTTAATTCTGAAATTGCAAGAAAATACAAAACCCTGCTTTCATTAGGCGGAACCCAAGCTCCGATGGAACTCTACAAAGCCTTCCGAGGCAGCGAACCAAAAGTAGAAAGCCTTCTAAAAAGGGCGTTTGGGTAAGTTTGAAAATTATTTATAAAATAAGGTAAATTTCATCAATTTATCTTATTTTTGTTTAAATTTTAAATTTAATGATATGAGACATTTTTTTATTTTATTATTTATCTGCTCTATATTCACAGCTTGTAATAATAGAGACAATGACACAACTATTACCTCTATTTCTGAAGAACAGAAAATTCTTCCTATAAGATTTTCTGGTGAACAAAATGGGGAAATTATTGTAAGAAATTTCAATTATGCAGGTAATAAATTAACTAATATAACAGATAAATACTCTAAAACTATCTTCAATTACAATAATGATTTGATAAGTAATATCAAATTTTTAGGAATTGATAATCAAAGAGAAATTAATTTTACTTATGATAATAACGGAAACTTAATTAAAGAAATAAGTGTAGAAGAAGAGGTTATAGGCACAAACACTAAAAGAAAAATTGTAACTAACATAACATACACGCATAATTCTTCCACAATTACAAAAAATGAAACAGCTAAATACTATACTAATGATAGTTTCAATGGAGAGGATTCTTCTACGACCGTTTTCACGCTAGATAATGATAAGAAAATCATATCTAAAGTTAGATCCTCTAAAAGTGAGCATAGCAATCCTGACACATACAAAACAACAACCATATATAGCTATTCGCCCCATAACCCTTCTTTCAAAAATATAACAGGGTTTAAAAATATTGTCTATTCAGGTTTTATTGGTTTGCGTTTATCGGGAAATATTGTTTCTGAAGAAATCACCCAAGAAGATTCTTTTCAAAATGTAATTGTATCTTCTTCTACACATAAATTGATATATGAAAACACTTTTAATAAAGATAATTATCCTACAAAAACAATAAGATATTATTCAGAAAATAACCAGAAAACAAAAAAAGCTGAAGTTAGTATAGATTATATCAAATAAAAAAATCCCTTAAAAAGGGATTTTTTTATTTTTCTATTCTGTTTTATAAATTTTATAATAAAAAACAGTCAGCAGGAAACCCAATCCTGCGAGTAAAACTCCTACAAGCGAAGGGTAATTGTAAGCCAAGCTCAAACTAAGAGGAATACCGCCCAAGAACGCCCCCAGAGAGTTCGCAATGTTAAAAGCAGCCTGCATAAATGCCGCCGCCATCATCTCCGAGTTTTTGGCTGCACGAAGCATCAGGATATTAAGCGGAGAACCTGCCGCCATAGACAGCGCCCCACAGATGAAAGTCAATACCAATGAAGCTGTTTGGTTTTCCGAAAACATAAACACCAAAAACAAAGATACCACCATCATAAGAAGCAGCAATGCTGTCGCTTTCACAGGGATGATTTTATCCGCGAGTTTCCCGCCGAGATAGTTCCCTACCACCATGCCAGCACCCGCCAAAACCATCAGATAAGAAATATTTTCTGCTGGAAAACCAGAAACTTTCGTAAGTAAAGGAGCGATATAGCTAAACCAAGAAAAAAGCCCTCCGAAACCAATCGCTGCAATTCCTATGATATGCCACGCCTTGGGTGTTTTGAAGAATTCTAACTCTTGGCGAAGTCCCACATTGCGGAGATTTCCCATTTGAGGAAGCCATAATTTTAAAAATAAAACCGTAAGCAGTCCTAAAACTGCCACAATCCCAAAAGCCACTCGCCAACTAGCCATCTGTCCGATGTAGTTCACCAGCGGAACCATCGCAAGATTTGCCACCGTAAGCCCTGAGAACATTGCGGCTATCGCCTGAGCCTGTTTGCTCTCTTGTGCTAATCTGGTCGCTACCACTGCTCCCACCCCGAAGAATGCCCCATGAGGCAGCCCCGACAAAAATCTAAAAGCGAGAAGTGTATAATATTCTGGTGCAATGGCAGAAAGTCCATTGAACACGGTAAATAAAATCATCAGTGCGATGAGGGTTTTCTTTGGAGGATATTTGGATGAGAACGCCACCAAAATAGGCGCGCCTATCACCACTCCCAGCGCATAGGAAGAAATAAGATATCCTGCCTGCGGAATGGACACGCCCAGCGAATCTGCAACATCTGGAAGCAGTCCCATAATCACAAATTCCGTAGTACCAATTCCTAAACCTCCCAACGCCAGAGGAAACAATTTCTTTGAAATCATAAATATATTTTGAGGTTAAAAAAAGCTAAAAATACAATGTATTTTAGCTTTGGTTTTGATTATTTTTTTCTTTTTAAAAAAGGTTTTATTTCTTTTTAAACTGAATATTCATGATAACTATCGCTATCAGAATAAGGGCAATCCCTACCCATTGGCTAAAAATAACCGTCTCGCCTAAGATGAAAAAAGCCATCATCACGGAAACAGGAAGCTCCACAGAACTGATGATACTCCCCAGCCCCAGCCCTGTATGAGGGAAACCTGCATTCATAAGCAGTGGCGGAATAATCGTCCCAAAAACAGCAATAACAATTCCCCATTTGGTGAAAATCCCAAAATTAAAATCTTGGATAACATTATTTTCATTTATCCCAGAAAAAAGCTCTTTTGCCCATTGGAAATTATTTGGCCCAAACTGAGTGATAAAGCCAAAAACAGCCACTATGACCGCCCCGCCAAAAAGCATGTAAAGACTTCTTTTGTGCGGTGCAATGTGAGGAGCAATACGATTGGCAGTAAACATCGTAGTAGTAAAAGATGAAGCCGCAAGCATTCCCCAAACAATCCCTCGCCAGTCTATATTCAGGTCTGAGTGGAGCAGATTGGTCGCCAAGACAGTTCCTGTGAGAACCACCACCACGGAAATGATTTTCTGCATGGATGGAACTACTTTATCCAAAAAATACTCCAAAATCACGCCCATCCAGACTGTCTGCATCAGCAGAACTATGGCAATGGAAACATTGATATACCGCACTGCGAGATAATAGAAAACACTGGTCATCCCCAGAGAAGTCCCTGCCAGCATGAGTTTGGCAATATCTGATTTGGAAGGGTTTTCGGTGGTTTCTTTATTTTTAAATTTGTAATAAAGACCGATGAGAAACATTCCCAAAATCCCAAAAACAAACTGCGAAGCAGTCACCTCCGCTGTGGTATAATTTTCTGAATAAGCGAGTTTCACGAAAGTTGCCAGCATTCCGTAGCTGGTCGCTCCGAGTCCCACCAAGAGCACTCCCTTTAAAGTATTGTTTTGTGACATATTTTCAGATTTTTTCAAAAAAAGCCCGTAAAGATAGGCTTTTTATTTTAAACCGAAATAAAAACAAAAGCCACTCAATAAGAGCGGCAAGGGAAATTTATTTCTCGTCCTCATCGGGAGAGACTTTTCTTTTGGTCTCTAAATCAGGGCAGACTTGTGTAATTTGTCTTATCCATACCTTAGGATACTTTTTTTGGGATTTATACTCATTCCCTTCATTATCCAACATATATTCTTCTCCATCTCGTTTAGCTGCATGATATACTCGGTTTCCACAGTCAGCATGATTATTATGCAACAAATCATATATTGCAGGGTACAGCACGCCTTCGGTTGTGGCATAGCCATATTTATTGTTTAGTCTAAGTGAGAAATAACCATTATGAGATCTTATATCATTATATTTTGTAGGAATAATTTCTTCACCTCTGTCATTTACCAAACCTATTTTGCCATTATTCATTACCTTAAAGAAGGTTCCCAACAAGCCACCTCTGCCATACAAAGGGAGAATATCTACTATTTTATCATATCTGGGAGAGATAATTTGCTTTCCATCGATATCCAGAAGTTCTTCCTTTCCTTTATAACCAGCTATGATATAATTATTTTCAAAATCATATGCATAATCATAAATCGGTTCTACTATTGTTTTGTCTGCTCTTGAAATCCCAAACTTCCCATTTTTATAGAAAGATTTGGCAGCTTTATACTTATCATATTTATAGAAAGGGAAATATCTTTTTCCTCCGAAACTTGACCCAAAAATAAGAATATTCCCGCCAAAATAGGTGTATTTTTCTAATAAAAGACCGTTATTTTTTTTGTCTAAACCTATTTTCAGCTTATCAATATTGGAGTCCGAATAAACTAAAGGAATATAAATATCTTGGTTCGCAAAAATAATTTCTAAACTTTTTTTCTTTCGTTTTCCTGTAAAAGTCTTATTTTCAATGACAAGGCTATCATTCTTTAAAATAGGATAAGTGAGATGCACCTTATTTGGTTCTTCAAATTTCACATCTACATAGTAGGTAGCCTGTATATCTTCATCCATATTAAACAATCTTAGCAAATGTGCTTTTCGCCGATAGGTATCTCTTCCCAGCTCCAAATCAGACTTGGCATAATACCTGCCATCAAGCTTGCTCAAATCCTCTATTTTAGCAAAATAAGAAGTAAAAAAAGAAGGCGTACACGATACTAACATCAAACCCAATAAGGCAAAAATAATATCCTTTTTCATGATATATAAATATAATACAGAACAAAAATAATAAAAACCATCTGAATTTAGATGGTTTTTTATTTATCTATGTAATATGATTACATCATTCCTGGCATACCGCCTCCCATTGGTGGCATTGGTGGTTCAGGTTTTGGGATTTCTGTGATGACACACTCGGTAGTAAGAAGCATACCTGCTACAGATGCCGCGTTTTCTAGGGCTACACGAGTCACCTTTGTAGGGTCTATAATTCCTGCTTCCAGCATGTTTACAAACTCATCCGTTTTTGCATTGTACCCGAAATCTGCCTTACCTTCTGATACTTTCGCTACGATTACAGAGCCCTCGCCGCCTGCATTCGCTACGATTTGTCTTAGTGGCTCTTCTATCGCTCTTTTCACGATTTTGATACCTGTGTTTTCATCTTGGTTCACGCCATGAAGATTGTTCAGAGATTCTATCGCTCTTACAAGGGCAACTCCTCCACCTGCTACGATACCTTCTTCTACAGCGGCTCTCGTTGCATGCAGGGCATCATCTACTCGGTCTTTTTTCTCTTTCATCTCCACTTCAGATGCAGCACCTACATAAAGCACAGCTACACCACCTGCCAATTTGGCCAATCTTTCTTGAAGTTTTTCTTTGTCATAGTCAGAAGTCGTAGATTCTAACTGCGCTTTGATTTGGTTTACTCTCGCTTTGATCTGGGCATCCTCTCCAGCTCCGTTTACGATAGTCGTATTATCTTTGTCAATTACTACTTTTTCAGCCTTACCAAGAAGCTCGATAGAAGCATTTTCCATAGTGAAACCTCTTTCTTCAGAAATCACCTGTCCGCCTGTAAGGATAGCGATATCTTCTAACATAGCTTTTCTTCTGTCACCAAAACCAGGCGCTTTCACAGCAGCGATTTTAAGCGAACCTCTTAGTTTATTCACCACCAAAGTTGCCAAAGCCTCGCCTTCTACTTCTTCCGAGACAATCAATAAAGATTTTCCCTGCTGAGCCACAGGCTCTAAAACTGGAAGCAACTCCTTCATAGAAGAGATTTTTTTCTCTACTAAAAGAATGTACGGATTGTCCAATTCTGCCACCATTTTGTCTGGATTAGTCACGAAATATGGCGACTGGTAACCTCTGTCAAACTGCATACCTTCCACCACATCTACCGTAGTGTCTATTCCTTTCGCTTCCTCCACGGTGATTACACCTTCTTTACCTACTTTCGCGAAAGCATCAGCGATAAGTCCACCGATGGTTTCATCATTATTAGCAGAAACAGAAGCTACTTGCTTGATTTTGTCATTATTATCTCCTACTTGCTGAGACTGAGATTTAAGGTTTTCTACCACCGCAGAAACAGCCTTATCGATTCCTCTTTTCAGGTCCATTGGGTTCGCTCCTGCTGCCACATTTTTCAGCCCCTCTCTCACGATAGCCTGAGCCAAAACAGTAGCCGTAGTTGTTCCATCTCCTGCGATGTCATTGGTTTTAGAAGCTACTTCTTTTACCATCTGAGCACCCATGTTTTCTACTTTGTCTTCCAGCTCAATTTCTTTCGCTACAGAAACTCCATCTTTGGTCACATGCGGAGCCCCAAAAGATTTCTCAATCACTACATTTCGCCCTTTAGGCCCTAATGTCACTTTTACTGCATTCGCCAATGCATCCACACCTCTTTTTAATGCGTCTCTTGATTCAATATCAAATTTAATTTCTTTTGCCATTTCTTTAGATTTTTAAATATTCTAGACAAATACATCTAGATTTTTACATTTTTTAAATTTTAAATAAATTCTTTTTTCTCTATGCAATTTGGACAATTCTACATTTTTCGCAGAGAGGATAGGATTCCACAAAGTTTTTGATTTTTTCCTTCGCTTCTGCAAAACTTCCATTGATGTAGAAATATAGAGCCGTCTCGGTACTTCCCTCAAAATAAGAAGTCACCACTATCGCATCGTTTAGTGTTTCTTCAATATTTTTATAAACCTCGTTGATATCACAGTTCTGATACACCTCCTCTGGCAGGTCTGTTCCGTTAATATAAATTGCCAATCCTTCTGCTGTTCCTACTTCTTGGGAAAAATCTTCACCATATAGTTTAGAACCTTTCGGGATACCGATTTCTTCTAGTTTGTGTAGTAACTCCTTCACGGCTTCAGGACTATTGAGTTCCAGCTCAATATCACAATACTCCACCTCTCCATTCTTATCCATCATAGTACCGCCTCCAGATGTCGCTCCTAAATTTCCTTCTGATAGAAATTCTTCTATTAAATCTTCCAAATCGTGCCTATCAAAAGGCTGTAATTTAGCATTTAGCTGTAATGTATAGAACATGATATTTTAATTTTTTATCCTAAAATTCCTAACAAATCAGACTCTCTTATGATAAGATAATCCTTCCCATCTAATTTTAATTCTTGTCCAGCGTATTTTCCGTAAAGAACCTTATCTCCTACTTTCACAGTAAGCGGCTCGTCTTTTTTACCATTTCCTATGGCTACTACTACGCCTTCCTGTGGTTTTTCTTTTGCTGTATCTGGAATGATCAATCCTGATGCTGTCTTTGTCTCTGCTGGAGCTGGTTCTACCAACACTCTATCTGCTAATGGTTTAAAATTTACTGACATAATTATTTCTTTTATTAAATGATTTAATTTTTGAATGATACTCTCTAAATTTATACCAAAATCAAATTGTGACATTTTTGTCAGTTTTCCTTACTTTATGAATGAAAATTTGACACACCTATGAATTTTTTACAACTTTTTTAACAAAATTTTAGTATATTGCGAAAACTTAAACTTAATATATGGTAGAATATTTTTCATTTTTTATATTGCTGTCTGTCATCATTATGGGAATCGTGATGCTGAGCAATAAAATAAAGGTCGCGTATCCTATCCTACTGCTCATCGCAGGGCTGGGTGTAGGCTTCCTTCCTAACACACCTAATATAAAAATAGATCCACATCTGATTTTTATTATTTTCCTACCTCCGCTTTTATATGAAGCGGCACTGGCTAACTCATGGAAAGAGATTTGGCGATGGAGGAGAATTATTTTCAGTTTTGCATTTATTGTGGTTTTTTTGACAGCGATTTCTGTCGCATTGTTTGTCAATTATTATATTCCTGGGTTTTCACTGGCACTGGGCTTTCTTCTTGGAGGGATAGTTTCTCCTCCTGATGCGGTGAGTGCGGGAGCTATTCTAAAATTCGTAAAAGTCCCTAAAAGAATCGCTACTATTTTGGAAGGAGAAAGTTTATTCAATGATGCTTCTTCGCTTATAATCCTAAGATTCTCTATGGCAGCAGTAGCTACTGGGCAGTTCATATGGCAGGATGCAGCGGGAAGTTTCGCTTGGATGATTTTCGGAGGAACAGGCATTGGGCTTTTTATAGCGTTCATCGTTATGCAAATTCACAGATTACTCCCTACCAATGAAGATATTGATGTAATCCTCTCTCTATTAACGCCTTACATTATGTATATAATGGCAGAAGAGGTTCATGCTTCTGGGGTAATGGCGGTTGTTTGTGGAGGGCTGTATTTAGCTTATCATAATATTCATATTTTGAGCAGTTCATCCAGAATTAGAGGGATTAATGTTTGGCACAGTTTCACTTTCCTCCTCAATGGTTTGGTATTCTTGCTAATTGGTTTGGGGCTTCCTGACATTGTAGAAGGGCTAAAAAAAGACGGAATAAGCTTATATGATGCTTCTATTTATGGGGTTTTAGTGACAATAGTGCTGATTGTTGTGCGTCTTTTGGCTTCGTATGGTGCAGTCATTGTAACCAAAGTAATGAGCAATTTCATCACTGTAGCCGACCCTAAAATAAATCTAAAAGCACCTTTCATCATCGGATGGTCTGGGATGCGTGGAGTGGTTTCCTTGGCAGCGGCTCTTTCTATTCCGCTAACGCTAGAGGATGGTACACCTTTCCCAAACAGAAGCCTTATATTATACATCACTTTCGTGGCTATTTTCGTGACTTTGGTATTTCAGGGGCTTACTTTACCTTTCATTATCAAGAAGTTAAAACTCCCTAAATTCAATGACCATTTCCCTGAGCACGAAACCGAGAGATTTATTCTGAGAAAATTGGCTAAAAGTTCGATAGATTATCTAACGACCAATTACAAAGAAGAAATGAAAAACAGCTTTGAGCTGAGAGCTGTAGTGAGCCGATGGGAACAGCGATTAGTAACAGAAGAGGAGCTGAAAATCCCTGACCATATCAAAGAAATCTACATCGATGTGCTATGTAAAAAGCGAAATATTCTTTTTGAAATTAATAATAAATACCCAAAAATCAATGAGGATATCATCCGAAAATTCATCCATCGTATAGATTTGGAAGAAGAAAGAATAAGACACGAGTAAAACCATGCAAAAGAAAAAAATACTTATTCGTATCGGCTCCCTCCGCCACGGCGGAGCAGAGAAGGTTTTGGCTACTTTCCTTAAAAATATACCATCCGATAAATACGAAGTGGATCTCCTGCTGAATCTGTATTCAGGGAAATATCTTTCCGAAATCCCGAGCTGGATAAACATTCTATACCTCATCAAAGGAGAGATGATTCCTACCAACAGACCGCAGGACATTCCGATAAAAGCGCTTCGTGTGAGTTATCTATTTTTATTGAAAAAATTTCCAAAACTACTCTACAAATTCATTCTTAAAGACAAAAAATATGATGTAGAATTTGCGGCAATTCATGGAGTGAGAGACGAAATCCTAAACTCTCCTATCACCTCTTCGAAAAAAATTGTTTGGATTCACAATGACTTGCGAAAAACGCAATTTCACAACTATACAGATGATGAAATCAGGAAGTTTTTTAAGTTTGATAAAATCATGGTGATTTCCGAGCATATCCAAAAAGATTTTGAAAGCTTGGCTAAAAATGAAGATGAAAAACAGCGAATTGTCCGAATTTATAATCCACTAGACACAGACGAAATTTTAAGAAAAAGCAAAGCGCCTCTGACTGGCGATTACAGGCATCCTTTATTTTTGTCCGTTGGGACAGTTTTCCCACAAAAAGGATTTGACCGACTGCTGAAAGCCCACAAAAGGCTTTTGAATGAAGGCTTTTCTCATCAGATTTTGATAGTAGGCGATGGATATGATTTTGAAAATATCAAAAAACTAAAAGCAGAACTCGGCGTAGAAAACACCGTTAAAATGCTTGGTTTTACGAACAATCCGTATCCTTATTTTAAAAGCGCGGATTTCTATGTCCTCAGCTCAAGATACGAAGGCTATCCTACGGTGCTGTTCGAAGCTATTACACTGAAAAAAAATATCATCGCCACAGATGTTTCTGGAGTGCGAGAAATGTTGAATGATGGCGAACTAGGACTGATTGTAGAAAATTCTGAAGAAGGAATTTATCAAGGTATGAAAGAAGCCCTCAGCAATGTGGATAACTTCAACAAATATCAAGAAAAACTAAAAAACTACACCATGCCTTTCAACCTTGAAAACTCTGTAAAAAAAATAATGGAAATCATTGATAACTAAATGAAATACACTATCATACAAAAGGATTTTTACCGTGCCTGCGGACAGTGGCTTTCTCATTTTCAAATGTTAAAAAAATGCCTCAGTCCCAATCTGCACTATATCTATTGGTTTCGTAATGCGCAGAAATACCCGAAATCTTCCTTAATAGGAAAAATCTATCGGTTTATTCTAAGGCATTATCAGATAAAATATGGTTTTCAGATTTATCCAGAAACGGAAATCGGCGAAGGCTTTTATTTAGGGCATTGGGGAGCATTGGTCATCAATCCCAAAACCATCATTGGAAAAAATTGTAACATCGCACAGGGCGTAACCATCGGGCAGACCAACAGAGGAAAATTCATAGGCGTTCCTAAAATAGGCAACGAAGTCTGGATAGGCGCTAATGCCGTGATAGTCGGCGGAATTACCATCGGAGATAATGTCCTAATTGCACCAAATGCGTATGTGAATATGGATGTTCCTTCTAATTCTGTAGTCGTGGGAAATCCTGCCCAAATCATCCCTAACGAAAATGCTACAGAAGGATACATTAACAATAAAATTTGATTTTTTAAATGGCACTATCTTATAAAGTTATTTTTGAAAATAATAAAAAATGGGTGGAAGAAAAACTCGGTGAAGATGCTGATTTTTTCAAAAATCTAGCCAAAGAACAAAACCCAGAATACCTATACATAGGCTGCTCAGACAGCCGAGTAACTACGGAAGAACTCATGGGACTAAAACCTGGTGAGGTTTTCGTGCATAGAAATATTGCTAATCTGGTAAATACGCTGGATCTGAATGCAATATCTGCTATACAATACGCCGTGGAACACCTAAAAGTAAAACACATCATTGTCTGCGGGCACTACGACTGTGGAGGAATAAAAGCAGCGATGAGCCCAGAAGATTTGGGACTGCTGAATCCTTGGCTCAGAAACATCCGAGATATTTACAGACTTCATCGCATAGAACTAGACGCTATAGCCGATGAAAAAGAACGAAACAACAGGTTGGTGGAACTAAATGTGCAGGAACAATGCATCAATGTCATCAAACTTGCCTGCGTGCAGGAGCGATATATCGTAGACGAATACCCTATCGTTCACGGATGGGTTTTTGATATTTCCACAGGAAAACTAAAAGACCTGAATTTAGATTTTAAAAACATTTTGAAAGACATTCAGGAAATCTATAATCTCACTGATTCTGAATGGGTAATGAGCCGAAAGCACAATAAAAATATCAAAAACGCATAAAACAAAAATGCTGCAAAATTTTGCAGCATTTTTTATTTTAAAATGGATGTCTTTTTCCTTTTCTTAGCACGGAATCTTCAGAATCTCCTGATTTAGAGTGATTTTCTAATCCATTAAGGCTGATTTTCATTCCAGAAACATCTTCTTGAATTTTTTTCCATTTTTGGATAGTAGCCAGAGAAGTATGGTCTAATAATTCCAATTCTCCGAGATTAAATCTCACTTCCTTGTATTTATTTAATGAATCTAAAAACTCTCCCAGCTTCATATTGTTACTAAACAGAAGGCTTCCCTTCGCTTCTACTTCCGCCATTTCAGGGTCATTATTTGCTATATTCATATTTAGATGAAGGAAATCCTGAACCTTGGCACCATTCATCATATTGATAATGATTTTTAGTACAATCCCAAAAGCCACACCTGCCAAAAGGTCTGTCAAAAGCGTAACTATCACCGTAGAAACAAAGATAACAAACTGCCCTTTTCCAATGTGGAAAATGTGTATAAATTCTCTTGGGTGAGCCAGATTAAACCCTACAAAAACCAGCATCGCAGAAAGTGCCGTGTTTGGTATCATCTCAATAAGCGGAACCGCGAAAATGACCGCCAAAAGCATAAACAATCCATGGAAAAAATTCGCCCATCTTGTCACCGCTCCATTAGATACATTGGCTGAACTTCTCGCCACCTCTGATATCATCGGTTGTCCGCCTACCAGTCCAGAAAGCACATTTCCGAAACCTACCGCAGAAAGGTCTTTATTAAAGTCTGATTTTCTTCTGTATGGATCTACTAGGTCTATTGCTTTAGCTGTCAAAAGAGATTCGATAGAACCAATAAGTAAAAACAAAATAACATACTGCACAAAAACGCCTGTATGAGTCCACATTCCAGAAAAATCAGCAACGAAAACTCCATCTTTGAAAGTGTCAAAAATACTACCGATTTCCACCTTTTCGTTGGCACTCATTTCAAAATAAATTCCCATCGGAATTGCTACCAAAAGAACTACTAACGGAGCAGGAATTTTCTTCACTATTGGGTTTTTAATCATTCCCATTCCAAAGAGAATCGCCAAACAAGTCAGCCCCAAAATCGTATTTTCTCTATCAGCGTTCATGATACTGTTTGGCAAGTGTTTTAGCAAATCTATCACGCCCATTCCTGCCAAATCATCAGGTTTAATACCCAAAAGCAAGTGTAACTGCTTAGACATGATGATAATTCCTATCGCTGCCAGCATTCCATGCACCGCCGCAGAAGGGAACAAGTCCGCATATTTACCCAGTTTCAGAAGTCCCATCACAATCTGGATAACACCAGCCACCGCAATAGTCGCTACTGCCATTTTCCAGCCAGTTTCTCCACCGCCAAACGCCGCCACTGCTCCTGCACCTATGGAAATAAGTCCCGCTGCAGGCCCTTTGACAGACAGCCTAGAACCAGCAAAAAAACTAACCACTATCCCGCCAATAATCGCAGAAACAACCCCAAAAATCGGAGGAAAGTCTGCCGCTTTGGCAACTCCCATACTCAATGGTAATGCTAACAAAAATACCAAAAACCCAGCAAGTGCGTCTTTGGTAAAATTCTCTTTAAGACCTGCCAAACCATCAGCAGGAATCTTGTTTGAACTCATCGTGAAAATCTATTTATAAAATTATATACCGTAAAAAAATATTTGCAAATGAAATGCAACGATACAAATTTATATAATTTTGATTTTTTAACAAATTTTTTCTTAATTTTTATTTAAAAATCTTTCAAAAAACAATCTCTGCGAAGGGAAAGCAATATCTTCCAGCTGGATGTTTTCTTTCTTAATCCAAACCGTTTCAGCTATTTCTGATTTTTCTAAATTGACAGAAAATTTTTCTTCTACACGATATTCAAAAAACAAATCCAGCGTATTATAATCTATTCCTTTGTAATGGTAGATATTCGGCAGACTCATCAAAAACTTAAGTTTTCCAGTGTCTATTTCTATATCCAGCTCCTCTTTCAGTTCCCGAAAACAGGTAAATTCTGCACTCTCATGAGGGTCTGTAAAACCTCCTGCCAAATCTAGTTTTCCTTTAGCTGGGTCTTGATTTCTCTTGGTCAGTAAAATTTCATCACCACAGATGACAACCACAGCCACCGCAGCAGCGCAATTATGATACAAAACAAAATCACACTCTGGGCAGCTCCATCTTTTTCCTTGTTCCCAGTAGAGTGATTTTTTTCCGCATTTTGGGCAAAAATTTAATTCATTCATTTTTTATTGATTTCTTGGGTGATATTTTAAAATCGTTTCATGGAGTTCTTCCGTATTCAGATGGGTATAAATCTCCGTAGTGGTAATGCTGGAATGCCCGAGCATCTCCTGTATAAACCGTAAATCCGCTCCATTTTGAAGAAGATGAGTCGCAAAAGAGTGGCGAAAAGTGTGTGGCGAAATATTTTTCTGAATATCCGCCTTTCTCACTATTTCCTTTATGATAAGGAAAACCATTTGTCTAGAAATCTGGGCTCCTCTGCTGTTTAAGAATAAAATATCGGAATGCTTGGGATTTATTTTTTGTTTGCTTCGGATGTTATTGATGTAGTTTTTAATGAAATCTGCTGTATAATCAGCCAACGGAACAAAGCGAACCTTGTCGCCTTTCCCTTGTATTTTGAGGTAATTTTCTTTAAAATTGATATTTGAAATCTGAAGCTCCGTAAGCTCCGAAACGCGCAGCCCACAGCCATACAAAACCTCTATCATACAGCGATTTCTCTTCGCTAAATCGGTATTTTCTTCCGTTGCAGAAATTAGTTTTTCTATTTCTTCCAAAGACAATGTATCAGGCAGATAAAGCCCTAATTTAGGCGTTTCTAAAAGAGCCGAGGGATTGTCTTCGCGAAGTTCATCTTCCAGCAAAAAACTGAAAAATCCTTTAATGGAAGAAATCCACCTTGCCTGTGTCCTTTCGCTGTAATTGATTTTTGATACTTGGTAAAGAAACTCCTGCAAATGCTCATAAGAAATAGTAATGGGCGTAACGCTTGCCAAATTCTGCTCCGCAAAATTTTGTAATTTTTGCAGATCGGAAACATATGCCTCAATGGTGTTTTCTGAAGCATTTTTCTCAAACCTCAGATAATTAGCATAGTTTTCAATAGCTTCATTCCAAGTCATTCTCTAATTCTTCCTTAGATATTTTTAGTATTTCAACCCCCGCATCTTTCAGGAACGAAAGTCCTTCATTATCAGAATAATCCTGTATATACACCACTCTTTTTATCCCAGACTGGAAAATCAGTTTGCTGCACTCTTTACACGGCGAAAGGGTGAGATATAATGTCGCCCCCTCGCAGGACTGTGTGCTTCGGGATATTTTCAGGATGGCGTTTGCCTCTGCATGGAGAACATACCATTTGGTTTTATTATTCTCATCTTCGCAGCAGTTTTCAAAACCAGAAGGCGTGCCGTTATACCCATCAGAGATGATGGTTCTGTCCTTCACGATGAGCGCCCCTACCTGCTTTCTTTTGCAATAGGAAAGTTTCGCCCATTCCAGAGCCATTTTTAGGTAGGCAACATCATATTTGTTGTGCATAATTTTAATCTTAATTCTGGTTAATTCATTTTCTTTTTACTCTTTAAATAAGCATCCCAACCCTGCGCTGTAAGTTCGGCAAGTTCATTAGACCCTCTGAGAACCAAATAATTCCCCTGCTCTTCCTCCACAGCATGCCCAATGATGGTAAAATCTGGATTGTTTTTAATTTTATCAAAATCAGCCTGAGATATGGTAAACAGCAGTTCATAGTCTTCTCCTCCATTCAGTGCTGTCATCACAGGATTGAGATTAAACTCATCCGCTGTGCTTATGGTAAGCTCATCCATTGGGATTTTTTCCTCATAAATCCTAAAACCAACCTTTGACCTATCAGAAAGATGCAAAACTTCTGATGCCAGCCCATCGGAAATATCTATCATAGAGGTAGGTTTCACGCCCAATTCTTCTAAAATTCCTTTAATATCTGTTCGCGCCTCTGGTTTTAGCTGGCGCTCCAAAATATAATCATAGCCCTCCATCTCTGGCTGCATATTAGGATTTTTAAGATAAACGGAATGCTCCCTCTCCAAAATCTGTAAGCCCATATATGCCCCTCCTAAATCACCAGTAACTACCAGTAAATCATTCGGTTTCACTCCATTTCGGCTGATGATTTTTTCGGAACTTTCCAGTCCTACCGCAGTGACATTGATTACCAGCCCTGTCTGAGAACTAGTAGTATCCCCACCTACTAAATCCACCTTGTATCGTCGGCATGCCAACTGAATTCCTGCATAAATTTCCTCCAAGGCCTCCACAGGAAAGCGATTAGAAACGGCTACTGAAATCATAATCTGAGCAGGAACTGCATTCATAGCGACAATATCGCTGATTCCTGCCACTACCACCTTATAGCCCAAATGTTTCAGAGGAACATACCCTAAATTAAAATCTACTCCCTCAGTAAACATATCTGTGCTGACAAGAACTTTTTTCCCTTCGGCATTGATAATCGCCGCATCATCTCCCACACTCAATTCTGTAGAAGTGTTCTCAACAGGGAAAAACTGTGTAAGATGTTTTATAAGCCCAAATTCGCCTAATGCAGAAATAGGTGTAAGTTCTTGATTTTTATTTTCAAACATAATTTTCAGTAATTTTAGCCGCAAAGGTAGTAAATCTCAACATCAAAAAAGACAAAATCCAGAAATGAACCCTTTATTTAATCTTGGCTGTTTCAGTTTTTCTAATTCTTTGATTGTTTCTTTTTCAGAAAAATACCCTTCTCGCTTTTTCTATCAAAACTAACAAAAATTTTATATTTTGAAAGTTTTTTTTAATTTTAAACCCATTAAAAATCATATCTCATGAATTTAAAGTATACAGCATTAGCTATCGCCGCTCCTCTGTTGATGAACGCACAGGAAGTGATGACACCAGAAACCCTCTGGAAGCTAAGGAAAATAAGCGTTCAAGGAGCTTCTCCAGACCATTCACTGGTTGTTTACAGAACCAGCCAGACTGATTTGGAGACAGAAAAAAATGTTCATAAAACCTATTTGCTAAACACAGCTTCCTCTCAAAGTGTTCCGTTTGATTTAGGAAAAAAATCTTTTATCCAATGGGATAAAAACGGAATTTACGCCCTCGAAGATGGTAAAATCTACCGTTCCAATGACAATGGAAAATCTTGGAAAGAATTTTATACCATTGGGAAAGATGCCCAAAATATTAAGGTTTCTCCCGATGGGCAGAAGGTGGCTTTCAGTAGAGAAGTTCAGCTAGAAAAAATCTACAGCAAAGACAAATACAGCGATGTTCCTAACTCCTCTGCACAAGTCTACACAGACCTAAACCACCGCCACTGGGACACTTGGTATGCAGGGAAATACAATCATATTTTTGTAGTCAGCGTTAAAGAAAATCCTAACGCAGCCAAAGATTTACTAGAAGGAAAAGCCTATGACTCGCCTCAAAAGCCTTTTGGTGGAGGGGAAGATTTCATTTGGTCGCCTGATGCTAAACACATCATCTATGTTACTAAAGCAAAAAGCGGAAAAGAATATGCTGTCAGCACCAATACAGACATATTCCTATACGAGCTGGAAACAGGAAAAACCAGTAACCTTACAGAAGGAATGATGGGATATGATTTGAACCCGAAATTCAGCCCAAATGGGAAATATCTACTTTGGCAAAGTATGGCTAGAGATGGCTACGAAGCCGATAAAAACGATATCTATGTGATGGATTGGGGAAATAGAAGTAAAACCAACCTTACTAAAAACTGGGATGACAGCGTAACGGGAGATGTCTTCTGGGCTAATGACTCTCAGAATATCTATTTCACGGCTGCTTTCAGAGGAACTAAGCAGTTATTTACCGTTAATCAAAACAAAACCGTAAAACAAGTTACAAAAGGAGATTTTGATGTAAATGCCGTTTTTGCACAAAATAAAAATTCACTTTTAGTGAATAGAAATGATGCTTTCCACAGCCCTGAACTCTATTCTGTGGATTTAAAAAATGGAAAAATGAAGCAGGTGACAGATGTCAATGCTGATTTTTACCAAAAACTAAAATTAGGTCATTCTGAACTAAAAATGGTAAAAACTACCGACGGCAAGGAAATGGGCGTATGGTTCCACTACCCACCAAATTTTGACCCAAATAAAAAATATCCTGCTCTTCTATACTGCCAAGGAGGGCCGCAGTCTGCTCTTACGCCATATTTTAGCCTAAGATGGAATTTCTCACTAATGACTGCTAATGATTATATCGTAATCGCTCCTAACCGTAGAGGCATGCCAGGATGGGGAACAAAATGGAATGAACAAATCAGCCAAGACTGGGGAGGACAATCCATACAAGACTATCTATCTGCAGCAGACTTTGCGAAAGAACTTCCATACATAGACAAGGACAGAATGGGTGCTGTGGGAGCTAGCTACGGAGGTTATTCTGTACTGATGCTGGCTGGAGTCCACCAAAACAGATTCAAAACTTTCATTTCTCACAATGGGCTTTTTGATACTAAATCTTGGTATGGTACTACCGAAGAGCTTTGGTTTGCAAATTGGGATATGGGAGGCTCTCCTTGGGATAATCCTTCTTCAAAATCTTACACTAAATTCAATCCAAGCAGCTATGTGAACAATTGGAATACACCAATAATGATTATCCAGGGAAATATGGATTTCAGAGTTCCTTATGAACAAGGACAACAAGCATTCCAAGTAGCAAGGCTTAAGAATATAAAATCCAAATTTTTATACTTCCCAGATGAAAACCACTGGGTACTAAAACCTCAGAATGCCTTAGTATGGCAAAGAGAGTTCTTTAGTTGGTTAAAGGAGACTTTATAAAGTCTCCTTTCTTTTTTATATCATTAAAACTAAAATAGTCCTTACCAATAATGATAAGGACTATTTTTTATAGTTAGTTGTAAAAAACTTATTCTCCTGCTTTTTCAGTTGATTCCTCTGCTTTTACTTCAGGTGCTTCAGAAGTTTCTTTTTTAGAAGAAGATCTTCTACTTCTTCTTGTAGTTTTCTTAGCATCTGATTTTGCACTATATAGTTCGTTGAAATCAACTAACTCTATCATAGCTGTATCAGCACCATCTCCAAGTCTAAATCCTGTTTTGATGATTCTACAATATCCTCCATTTCTTTCAGCGATTTTTGGAGCAATTGTTCTGAATAATTCAGTAACTGCTTCTTTATTCTGAAGGTAAGAGAAAACTGTTCTTCTATTGTGTGTAGTATCTTCTTTTGCTTTAGTCAAAAGAGGTTCTACATACACTCTAAGAGCTTTAGCTTTAGCTACAGTAGTGTTTATTCTTTTATGTTCTATAAGAGAACATGCCATATTGGAAAGTAATGCTTTTCTATGAGAGGCAGTTCTTCCTAAATGATTAAATTTCTTTCCGTGTCTCATGATATAAAATTATTTATCAGCGTCTAATTTATATTTGCTAACATCAAATCCGAAGTTCAAACCTTTAGAATGAACCAATTCCTCTAATTCCGTTAGCGATTTTTTACCAAAATTTCTAAATTTCATCAAATCAGACTTACTGAATGAAACCAATTCTCCAAGCGTTTCTACTTCTGCTGCTTTTAAGCAATTGATTGCTCTTACAGACAGATCCATATCTACTAACTTGGATTTCAATAATTGTCTTATATGAAGTGTTTCTTCATCGTATTGGATAGATGCTTTTACTGCTTCTGTCTCTAGTGTTATTCTTTCATCAGAGAATAACATAAAGTGATAAATCAATATCTTGGAAGCTTCTGTCAAAGCATTTTGAGGAGAGATAGAACCGTCTGTCTCTATGTCCAAAACTAGTTTTTCGTAGTCTGTTTTCTGCTCCACACGATAGTTTTCAACACTATACTGAACCTTCTTAATAGGTGTATAAATAGAGTCAATAGCGATAGTCCCAATAGGAGCATTATTTAATTTATTTTGCTCAGAAGGAACATATCCTCTACCTTTATCTATATTAAATTTAATATCAAACGACACATTTTTTGCCATATTACAGATAACCAAATCTGGATTTAACACCTCAAATCCTTTGATGAATTTAGAGAAATCTCCAGCAGTTACTGTTGTTTGATTAGAAACTTTAACACTTACTTGTTCAGCAGGAGCATTTTCTGTTGTAGCCTTTAATCTTAACTGTTTAAGGTTAAGGATTATTTCAGTTACATCCTCAATTACTCCTGGAATTGTTGAAAACTCATGCTCTACTCCTTCTATCTTAATAGATGTAATAGCATATCCTTCGAGAGAAGATAACAAGACTCTCCTCAAAGCATTACCGATAGTTGTTCCAAATCCAGGTTCTAGCGGTCTGAATTCAAACTGACCTCTAGTTTCTGTAGAGTTTAGAAGTATTACTTTATCGGGTTTTATGAATTGTAAAATTGCCATATAAAATTGGGTTGAGCAAGAATTTGATTAAAAAATTATTTAGAATATAACTCGACGATTAACTGTTCCTTGATATCTTCAGGAATCTGTAATCTTTCAGGAGTAGAAATAAATACTCCTTCTCTCTTTTCGTCGTTATATTGTAACCACTCATAGTTTGATTTAGATGCTAATGCATCTGCTACAACTTCAAGTGATTTAGACTTAGCTCTTACTGCAACAACATCTCCTGCTTTTAGAGAATATGATGGAATATTTACCAATTCTCCATTTACAGTGATATGTCTGTGTGAAACCAATTGTCTTGCAGCTGCTCTAGTCTTAGCAAAACCTAATCTATATACAACATTATCCAATCTAGATTCACAAAGTTGTAACAAAACTTCACCTGTTACACCTTTACTTCTATGAGCCTTATCAAACATATTCGCAAATTGTTTTTCTAAGATTCCATAGATATATTTAACTTTTTGTTTTTCAGCTAACTGAACTGCGTATTCAGATTTTTTAGCTCCTCTTCTTTTATTTGGTCCGTGTTGACCTGGAGGTTGATTTCTTCTTTTTTCAAAACTTTTATCATCTCCATAAATTGCTACACCAAATTTTCTAGCAATTTTTGTTTTAGGTCCAATATATCTTGCCATATGATTTTAGATTTGACATCTGATACTGCATTCTTATAAATTAAAAATGAAATACCAAATTTTTATTATTATACTCTTCTTCTTTTTGGTGGTCTACATCCGTTGTGTGGAATAGGTGTAACATCTACTATTTCACTCACTTCTATTCCTGAATTATGAATAGATCTGATTGCAGATTCTCTACCTGCACCAGGTCCTTTCACAAACACTTTTACTCTTCTCAAACCAGCTTCATAAGCTACCTGAGAACAGTTTTCTGCTGCAACTTGTGCTGCAAACGGAGTGTTTTTCTTAGAGCCTCTAAAACCCATTTTACCTGCAGAAGCCCAAGATATCACTTCTCCATTTTTATTGGTCAAAGAGATAATAATATTATTGAAAGAAGCTTGAATATGCGCTTCTCCAATCGCCTCTACTTTTACTTTTCTTTTTTTAACTACTTTTGCTTGTTTTGCCATAATTCCTAACGATTATTTACTTGCTTTTTTCTTATTAGCAACAGTTTTTCTCTTTCCTTTACGAGTTCTAGAGTTATTTTTCGTTCTTTGGCCTCTTAAAGGTAATCCCAGTCTATGACGAATCCCTCTTTGGCATCCAATATCCATCAATCTCTTGATGTTTAATTGAACTTCAGATCTTAACTCTCCTTCTACTTTTACATTTTCAGAGATATAATTTCTGATAGCAGCCAATTCGTCGTCATTCCATTCGTTGACTTTCTTATCTTCGCTGATTCCAGCGTTTTTCAAAATCTCAGACGCAGTGCTTCTACCTATTCCATAAATATAAGTAAGTCCTATTACGCCTCTTTTGTTTTTTGGTAAATCTATACCTGCAATTCTCGCCATAATTTAATTGTATGCTATTTTAATTAGCCTTGTCTTTGTTTAAATTTAGGGTTCTTTTTGTTAATAATGTACAATCTGCCTTTTCTTCTTACGATTTTGCAGTCTGCACTTCTTTTCTTAATTGATGCTCTAACTTTCATCTTATATTCTTAATTTTATTCTAACTAATATACTTCTAGTATCTAAAAGTAATTCTTCCCTTAGTCAAGTCATATGGAGAAAGTTCTAGTTTCACCTTATCACCTGGCAAGAGTTTTATATAGTGCATTCTCATCTTCCCAGAAATATGTGCTATGAGAACATGCCCATTTTCTAGTTCGACACGGAACATGGCGTTTGATAACGCCTCCACTATTACTCCATCCTGTTCTATATGCTTTTGCTTTGCCATATCCTATTACCTTTTTGTTGTTCTTGATAATTTTGACTGCATCAATCCATCATAATGATGATTCAAAAGATAAGTGTTTACTTGTTGTACAGTATCCAATATTACACTTACCATAATCAACAATGATGTTCCACCAAAAAATAGTGAAAATCTGTCTGTTTGTACAAAAGTACCATGAACTATTGCTGGAAGGACTGCAAAGATAGCTAAAAAAATCGAACCTGGCAAAGTTATTTTTGATAAAATATCATCTATATAATCTGCTGTTTCTTTCCCTGGTTTAATTTTAGGGATTAATCCGCCATTTCTTTTAAGTTCCTCAGCCATTTGATGGGTAGGAATAGAAATAGCTGTATAGAAGAAAGAAAATATTATAATCAACAATGCAAATAGAACATTATACTGCCAGCTAAAAACATTTTTAAAGCCTGCTAAAAATGTATTTGTCTCATCTACTTTAGTCAATAACCCAGGAATGAACATGATTGCCTGCGCAAAAATGATAGGCATCACACCAGCTGCATTTACTTTCAAAGGAATCCATTGTCTAGCTCCCTCTGTCAAAGCACTGTTGTGCCCTCCTCTAGCATGGGCTCTGCTCACATATTGTACTGGTATCTTTCTTACAGCAACTGATAACAATATCGCTAAAACAATAACTAATAGCCAGAATAAAACTTCTACTAAAATAATGATAGAACCTAATCCTCCTTTGCTAGTCTGCTGAGTAACTTCATCTACAAAAGCCATAGGAAGATCTGCTAGTATCCCCACCATTATCAATATAGATATACCATTACCAATACCTCTATCAGTTATCTTCTCACCCAGCCACATAGAAAACAAGGATCCTGTTACAAGGATTACTATACTAGGTAACCAAAACATCACAGATTCAGGTTCTACATAATAAGCAGTTCTGAACTGTGTATAAGGTAAAAACTCATTTGTTATAGTACCTAGATAAAATGGAGCCTGAACTAGACATACTCCTATTGTAAGCCATCTTGTTATTTGGTTTAGAGTATTTCTTCCACTTTCTCCATCTTTCTGTAATTTTTGGAAATATGGAACAAGCATTCCCATTAACTGAACTATAATAGATGCAGAAATATATGGCATAATACCTAAAGCCAATATAGAAGCTCTACCAAAAGCACCTCCTGTAAAAGATGATAACAAACTCAAAAAACCTGTTCCTTGTTTGCTGCCTCCTTGATTTTGGTAATGCTGCAAAAGATTCCCTACCTCGTCCAAATTAATGGCAGGCAGGGAAATATATGATGCGAATCTATACACCAATACAAGAGAAATAGTAAATAATATTTTTTCTCTTAATTCATCAAGACTCCAAATGTTTTTGAGTGTTTGTATAAATCCTTTCTTCATTATTTTTTTTATAGAGTGATTGCTTTACCTCCTACTTTGTTTATTGCTTCCTCAGCAGATTTAGTAAATTTATTTGCAGAAATAGAAACTCCTGATTTTAGTTCCCCTCTACCCATAATTTTTACTAACTCATTTTTAGAAGACAATCCATTTTCAACCAAAACTTCTTTAGTAATTTCAGTTAAATTTTTAGCATCAATTAATGATTGAATAGTATCCAAGTTTATTGCTCTATACTCTTTTCTATTCACATTATTGAAACCAAACTTTGGAAGTCTTCTTTGTAAAGGCATTTGTCCTCCTTCAAAACCTATTTTGGTAGAGTTACCAGATCTTGATTTAGCACCTTTGTGACCTCTTGTAGAAGTACCTCCTTTACCACTACCTTGTCCTCTACCTAATCTTTTAGAGTTGTGAGTAGCTCCTGATGCTGGTTTAATATTACTTAAATTCATAATTGTCTTAAATTTAAAATTCAAATCAAAAGATTTAATGCCAATCTCTCAGCATTAAACCTTTTAAGATTATTTTTATTTTTGAACTTCTACTAAATGTTTTACTGCTGCTACCATTCCTAAAATAGATGGTGTAGCTTCGTGCTCTACTACTTGGTTCAATTTTCTAAGACCTAATGCCTCAAGTGTTAATTTTTGAGTTTTAGTTCTACCAATAGCACTTCTTACTTGTTTTACTTTAATTGTTGCCATTTTTCTTTAAAAATTAACCGTTGAACACTTTATTTAGAGAAATCCCTCTCATTCTTGCGATTTCCTCTGGTCTTCTGATATCTAACAACGCCTTGAATGTAGCTTTTACCACATTGTGAGGGTTAGAAGAACCTTTAGACTTTGACAATACATCATGCACTCCCGCAGATTCTAGAACGGCTCTCACCGCACCCCCTGCGATAAGCCCTGTACCATGAGATGCAGGTCTTAGGAAGATATCAGCTCCTCCGTATCTTGCAGATGTTTGATGAGGAATTGTATGATTGATTACAGGTACTCTCACTAAGTTTTTCTTAGCTTCTTCTACTGCTTTAGAAATCGCAGATGCAACTTCTTTAGATTTACCAAGACCATGACCAATCACACCATCTTCATTTCCTACTACAACGATAGCAGAAAATCCGAAAGCACGACCTCCTTTGGTTACCTTGGTTACTCTGTTCACAGCAACTAGACGATCTACTAATTCTAATCCTCCAGGTTTTACTCTTTCTATATTATCTATTCCTAACATATTTCGATACTTTTAAAATTAGAATTGAAGACCTCCTTCTCTAGCACCATCAGCAAGAGCTTTTATTCTTCCATGATATACGAAACCATTTCTATCAAAAACTACTTTTTCATAGCCTGCTGCTTTTGCTTTTTCAGCAATTCTTTTACCTACAGCTGCTGCTACTTCAGTTTTTGTTCCTTTAGCGTTTACTTCTTTCTCTCTAGAAGAAGCGAATACTAAAGTTTTACCTTCTTTGTCATCGATCAACTGAGCATAAATTTCTTTATTACTCTTATATACAGATAATCTTGGTGATGCCTGAGTACCGGAGATTTTCCCTCTTACTCTTCTCTTTATTCTGTTTCTTTTTTCTACTTTTGTTAATGCCATTTCCTTAAATTTTAAGCAGATTTACCAGCTTTTCTTCTAACATTTTCTCCTACAAATCTCACACCTTTTCCTTTGTAAGGTTCAGGTTTTCTAAATGATCTGATTTTTGCAACCACCATTCCCAATAATTGTTTATCATGAGATGATAAAGTGATGATTGGGTTCTTACCTTTTTCAGTCTCAGTATTTAATGTGATTTCTTTTGGAAGTTCCATTATAATACCATGAGAGAAACCTAGAGCCAACTCCAGTTTTTGTCCTGAGTGAGATGCTCTATAACCTACACCTACTAATTCTAACTGTTTTGTAAACCCTTCTGAAACACCAACTACCATATTGTTGATTAGTGCTCTATAAAGACCATGAAGAGATCTATGTTCTTTAGAATCAGATGGTCTGTTTACTGTTAGTTCAGCACCTTCTTGTGCTATCGTAATCCCTTTAGTGATTTCTTGAGAAAGCTCACCTTTTGGTCCTTTCACAGTTACTACATTATTAGAAAATGATACTGTAACTCCTGCTGGGATTGTTATAATTGATTTACCAATTCTTGACATTATTCCTATTTATAAATTAATATACATAGCAGATTACTTCACCTCCTACTTTCTCTTGTCTTGCTTTTTTATCAGTCATTACTCCTTTAGAAGTAGAGATGATAGCTATTCCCAAACCGTTCAATACTCTTGGAAGTTCATCTGAACCAGCGTATTTTCTCAAACCAGGTCTAGAAGCTCTCTGAATAGACTTGATAGCTGGTTTGTTAGTTTGCTTGTCATACTTCAAAGCGATTTTGATAGTCCCTTGAACAGCATTATCTTCAAACTTGTAGTTCAAGATGTACCCTTGATCAAATAGGATTTTCGTAATCTCCTTTTTAATTTTCGATGCAGGAATTTCCACCACTTTGTGGCCTGCGCTTTGTGCGTTCCTTACTCTAGTTAGGAAATCTGAAATTGGATCTGTTACCATTTTTCTTTTTTTTAATTATTGGTTAATGATAATTAGTTTTGCAATTTTTACAACTTAATTATCTCGATTTGTTAAAAATTGTTACCAACTTGCTTTTTTAACACCAGGGATAAGTCCTTGGTTTGCCATTTCTCTGAAAGTAACTCTCGAAATTCCGAAAATTCTCATGTACCCTCTTGGTCTTCCTGTAAGTTTGCATCTGTTGTGCAATCTAACTGGAGAAGCATTTTTAGGCAATTTTTGTAGAGCTTCGTAATCTCCCGCTTCTTTCAAAGCTTTTCTTTTAGCGGCATATTTAGCAACTAGTGCTTCTCTTTTGCGCTCACGCGCTTTCATTGATTCCTTTGCCATGATTAGTTCTTTTTAAACGGTAATCCGAAATGAGTTAATAAAACTTTAGCTTCTTTATCTGTTTTAGCAGATGTCACAAAAGTAATATCCATACCTTGGATTTTTTTCACTTTATCAATCACGATTTCAGGGAAGATAATCTGCTCGGTAATACCCAAGTTGTAGTTACCTCTTCCATCAAAACCATCAGCTTTGATTCCGCTGAAATCTCTGATTCTTGGTAGTGCAGAAGATGTAAGTCTATCTAAAAACTCATACATTCTGTCTGCTCTTAGTGTTACTTTCGCTCCAATTGGAACACCTCTTCTCAATTTGAATGAAGCTTCATCTTTTTTAGAGATTGTTCCTACTGCTTTTTGTCCAGTAATTGCTGTAAGTTCTTCTACCGCATAATCTACAATCTTCTTATCTTGTACTGCATCTCCCAAACCTTGAGAAAGTACGATTTTCTCTAATCTTGGTACTTGCATTACAGACTTATACCCAAATTCTTCCATCATTGCTGGAACAATTTTTTCTTTATATAATTTTTTGGGTCTAGCTATGTATTCCATCTTTTAGTCTTTTATAAAATTTCACCAGATTTTTTTGCAAATCTTACTTTTTTATCTCCTTCCATTCTGTATCCAACTTTTGTAGCTTTTCCTGTTTTAGGATCTACTAACGCTAAGTTAGAAATATGGATTGAAGCTTCCTTTTCTACAATTCCTCCTTGTGGATTAGACGCAGATGGCTTTACATGCTTCTTTACGATATTAAGACCTGCAACTACAGCTCTATTTTTATCTTTAATTACAGCAATAACTTCACCCGTTTTACCTTTAATGTTTTTGTTACCTGTAGTAACAATTACATTATCTCCTTTTTTGATTTTTAACTTTGTCATCTTTCTAGAATTTATAAAACTTCAGGGGCTAATGAAATTACTTTCATATATTCTTTATCTCTCAACTCTCTAGCAACAGGCCCGAAAACACGAGTTCCTCTCATTTCTCCCGCTGCATTGAGCAAAACACAAGCGTTGTCATCAAAACTGATATATGAACCATCTTTTCTGCGAACAGCTTTTTTAGTTCTTACTACAACAGCCTTAGACACTTGTCCTTTCTTTGCATTTCCTGATGGAGTAGCATCTTTAATAGTAACTACGATTTTATCACCAACAGAAGCATATCTTCTTCTAGTACCACCTAGAACTCTGATTACTAGCACCTCTTTAGCACCAGTGTTATCAGCAACTTTTAATCTTGATTCAGTTTGTAACATTACTTAGCTCTTTCTATAATTCTTACTAATCTCCATCTCTTATTCTTACTCAAAGGTCTAGTTTCTTGGATTAAAACTGTATCACCTTCGTTACATTCGTTGTTCTCATCATGTGCAGTATATTTTTTCGTTTTTAATACGAATTTACCGTACATAGGATGTTTCATTCTCATAGTTTCACTAACAACAATGGTTTTTTCCATTTTATTGCTTGAAACTATTCCTATTCTTTCTTTTCTTAAATTTCTTTCCATGCTTAAAATGAAAATTATTGTTTGTTAGTTAACTCGGTTTCAAGTCTTGCGATTGTTCTTCTTAAATCTCTGATTTGAATAGGATTTTCTACTGGGCTAATTTTGTGAGCCAATCTTGTTTTGCTGTAAGTAGCTCTCAACTCTACTAATTTTGCCTTGATATCCTCTACGCTTAAGTTCTTAATTTCAGCTTGTTTCATAATTTCGAGATTTATTGTGGTTGAACAAAATCATTAGCTACTATGAACTTCGTAACTACTGGAAGTTTTTGTGCAGCAAGTCTTAACGCCTCTTTTGCTACTTCGTAAGGTACTCCTCCGATTTCAAACATTACTCTTCCTGGTTTTACTACAGCTACCCAGTATTCTACAGCACCTTTACCTTTACCCATCCTTACTTCAGCTGGTTTTTTAGTAATTGGCTTATCTGGGAATATTTTAATCCATAGTTGCCCCTCTCTCTTCATATATCTTGTAGCAGCGATACGAGCCGCCTCAATCTGTCTTGCAGTGATCCAAGCACCTTCCATGGCTTTAATTCCGAATGTTCCATAAGCTAACTGAGCTCCTCTGTTAGCATTACCTTTCATTTTCATTTTATGAACACGACGGAACTTGGTTCTTTTTGGTTGTAACATAATTTTAGAATTTTAGATCTTAGATTTTAAATTTTAGATTTTAAAAGGTAACGGCATTTAAAATTTTCAATTTCAAACCTAAAATTTCATTAATTATTTTCTTTCTCTTTTTTTACCTCCTCCTGATGCAGGTCCTTTCTTTTGTGGTTGTCCTACAAGTGGAGAAAGCTCTCTCTTACCATATACTTCACCCTTCATAATCCACACTTTAACACCCAATCTACCATAAGTAGTGTGTGCTTCTGCGATATGATAATCTATATCCGCTCTGAATGTAGATAGAGGAATTCTTCCTTCTTTGAAAGATTCTGATCTTGCCATTTCAGCTCCGTTCAATCTTCCAGAAATCTGAACTTTTATTCCCTCTGCTCCCATTCTCATAGAACCAGCGATAGCCATTTTAACAGCTCTTCTGTAAGAAATTCTGTTTTCAATTTGCTTAGCAATGCTATCTGCAACCAATACAGCGTCTAATTCTGGTCTCTTAATTTCAAAGATGTTAATTTGAATATCCTTATCAGTGATTTTCTTTAACTCTTCTTTCAATTTATCAACCTCTTGACCACCTTTACCAATGATTAAACCTGGTCTTGCTGTAGTGATTGTAACTGTAACTAACTTTAATGTTCTTTCTATAAAGATTCTAGAGATTCCACCTTTAGATAATCTAGCCTCAAGGTATCTTCTGATCTTATAGTCTTCTGCGATTCTATCCCCATAATCATTTCCTCCAAACCAGTTAGAATCCCAACCTCTAATGATTCCTAATCTATTACCAATTGGATTTGTCTTCTGTCCCATACCTTGATTATTGATTTTCTGATTTATTACCTAAAATTAAAGTCACATGGTTAGATCTTTTTCTAATTCTGTAACCTCTACCTTGTGGTGCTGGTCTCAATCTTTTTAATTGTCTAGCACTATCCACATAAATCTCTTTTACAAAAAGATTTGCTGCTTCTACATCAGCGTTAGGGTTTTTCACCTGCCAGTTAGCAATTGCTGATAACAACAATTTTTCTAACTTATTAGAAGCCTCTTTTTTAGAGTATTTTAGGATATATAATGCTTTATCTACATTTTCTCCACGGATGATATCAGCAACTAATCTCATTTTTCTTGGAGAAGAAGGACAATCATTTAGACATGCTTTTACCACATCTCTATTCGCCGCTTTTCTAGCTAATGCACTGTTTTGTTTTCTTATTCCCATGACTATTATCTGCTACCTTTATTTTTATTACCCGCGTGACCTCTGAAAGATCTTGTCGGAGAAAATTCGCCTAACTTATGACCTACCATATTTTCAGTGATATATACAGGGATAAAAGATTTCCCGTTGTGCACTGCTATAGTTTGTCCTACCATGTCTGGAGAAATCATAGATGCTCTAGACCATGTTTTAATTACTGTCTTTTTACCAGACTCTATATTTGCTTGAACCTTTTTCTCTAATGAATGGTGAATAAAAGGTCCTTTCTTAAGTGATCTTGCCATAATTATTTTCTTTTAGATACGATGTAACGGTTAGACACTTTGTTTTTCTTTCTAGTCTTGTAACCTTTAGCTGGTTTACCGTTTCTAGATCTTGGGTGACCACCAGATGATCTACCTTCACCACCACCCATTGGGTGATCTACTGGGTTCATAACTACCGCTCTAGTTCTTGGTCTTCTACCTAACCATCTGCTTCTACCTGCTTTACCAGAAACAGTAAGCTGATGATCTGAGTTTGATACTGAACCTATCATTGCCATACACTCTACCAAGATCATTCTTGATTCTCCTGAAGGCAATTTAACGATAGCGTATTTTCCATCTCTTGAAGTCAACTGTGCTGAAGAACCTGCACTTCTCGCAAGAATCGCCCCTTGTCCTGGTTTCATTTCTATACAAGAAATTACTGAACCCAAAGGAATGTTCTTCAATTTCATAGCATTTCCTATTTCAGGAGCTACATTTTCCCCAGAAACTACTTTTTGTCCTACTTTAATACCAGCTGGAGCCACGATATATCTCTTCTCTCCATCTGCATACTCTAGTAATGCGATAAAAGCTGTTCTGTTTGGATCATACTCTACAGTTTTTACAGTAGCATCAACATTAAATTTGTTTCTTTTAAAGTCAATGATTCTGTACTTCTTTTTGTGTCCACCTCCGGTGTAACGCATGGTCATTTTACCTGTGTTGTTACGCCCACCTGATTTCTTAATACCAAAAGTCAAAGATTTCTCTGGCTTATTGGTAGTAATTTCATCAAAATTGTTTACAATTCTGAATCTCTGTCCCGGGGTGATAGGTTTTAATTTTCTAACAGACATTACTATTATTTATAATTAATTATTAATTTGCAAAAACATCGATAACTTCACCTGCTTGAAGTTCTATAACTGCTTTCTTCAACTTGTTAGTTTTACCAACTTGAAGACCTTTTTTAGTGTATTTCATAGAAACTTTAGGAGCATAAATCATAGTCCTAACATTTGCTACCTTTACACCATAAGCTTCTTCTACAGCATTTTTAATTTGGATTTTATTCGCTTTAGTATCTACTAAAAAAGAATACTGTCCTCTCAAATCTGTAAGATAAGTCGCTTTTTCCGAAATGATTGGTTTAATAATGATTGACATGATTTATTTTCTTAAATTTTCTTGAAACTTCTCTACTGCACCTTCGAAGAATACTACCTGACCAGCGTTGATTAAATCATAAGAAGAAATTTCGTTATAATTCATCACTTTTGCTTTTGGTAAGTTTCTTGAAGATAAAAATACATTCTTGTTTGCTTCAGCAAGAATAAACAATGACTTCTTACCTTCCAAACCTAAAGCATTTACTACATTAACAAAATCTTTTGTCTTAGGAGCAGAGAAATTCAACTCTTCTAAAACTTTGATAGAATCTTCTCTCATTTTTTGAGAAAGAACAGATTTTTTTGCTAATCTTTTTAATGCTTTATTTAATTTAAATCTATAATCTCTTGGCTTAGGCCCGAAAACTCTACCTCCTCCTTTGAATACAGGCGATTTGATATCCCCGTATCTTGCAGAACCAGAACCTTTCTGTTTCTTCAATTTTTTAGTAGAAGCAGTGATTTCACTTCTTTCTTTAGACTTATGCGTACCTTGTCTTTGAGCCGCAAGATATTGTTTCACTTCTAAGTAAACCGCGTGCTGGTTAGGCTCGATACCAAAGATAGTATCGTCTAACTGTACCTTTCTTCCGGTTTCTTTTCCTGATGTATTTAATACTACTAATTCCAATTTCTGATAATTACATAAGAATTTTTAGCTCCCGGAACAGCACCTTTTACTATTAAAAGATTTTGTTCTTTATCTACTTTTAACACTTGAAGGTTTTGAACAGTAACCTGCTCACCTCCCATTCTACCAGCCATTCTCAAGCCTTTAAAAACTCTTGATGGATCTGAACCCGCACCGATAGAACCCGGAGCTCTCAATCTATTGTGCTGTCCATGAGTCTGCTGCATTACACCACCAAAACCATGTCTTTTAACAACACCTTGGAAACCTTTACCTTTTGAAGTTCCTGTAACATCCACATACTCTCCTTCTACGAAGACATCTACATTCACTTCATCTCCTAATTTCACATCCTCGAATCCATTGTGGAATTCTACGATTTTCGCCTTAGGAGCAGAACCAGCCTTTTTAAAATGACCAGCTAATGCCTTTCCGACATTCTTTTCACTCTTGTCATCGAAACCTAATTGAACAGCTGAATAACCATCAACCTCTTCGGTTCTGACCTGTAAAACCGAGCATGGACCAGCTTGGATAACTGTACAAGGAATGTTTTTTCCTTCTTCGTTAAACAAAGAGGTCATACCGATTTTTTTACCAATAATACCTGACATTGTATAATTAAAAATTTATTTAAATTATTTTCTTTACACTCATATTCAGCGGTTTATACAGATTTTATTTATAAATAAACACAATCTTCCCACCAAATAAGTGTGCAAATTTAAGGTTTTTTTTTGAATCTACAAATTGTAAGTTGTTTTTTTTCTGCATTTTATTATTTTTTTCTAACTTTGAAATCTATGAAATTATTCCATATTTTTATTTTAATTTTATTCATTAGTTGTTCTAACCCAAAGGAGCATTCTTACTCTTTTTATTATTGGCGAACAGAGTGGAATTTGGACAAAAAAGAGCAAGAAAACCTGAGAAAATCCCAATCACAGACCATATACACCAGATTTTTTGATATTGATAAAAAAGAAGGCAAGTTTACTCTTGTTGGGAAAATTCATTTTTCGCAAAAAAGCGACCTTCCTCTCACGCCTGTAATTTTCATAACAAATCGGACTTTTTTTAGAATCAAAAAAGAAGAAATCCATTCCCTTGCGAAAAATACTCTTTCTCTTATAGAAAATATAAAAAACGAAAACAAACTCTCTCTGACTTCCGAAATACAAATAGACTGCGACTGGACGGAACAAACGAGAGAGGATTATTTTCTGTTTTTAGAAGAACTAAAAAATATTTCAAAACAAAAAATCACCTGCACCCTTCGGCTTCACCAAGTGAAAGACAAAGAAAAAACAGGATTTCCGCCCGTGGAAAAGGTTTACCTAATGTGCTACGCCACTTATTCGCCACTAGAAAACCAGCCGAAAAATTCGATTTTAGATGTTCCCACACTCAAAAATTACCTGATGAACATTGAGGAATATCCCATAAAAATGGACATTGCCCTTCCTTTATACTCTTGGGGAATCGTGAGCAATCATGTTGGGAAAAAGAAACTCATCAATGCGCTGACGATAAATGATTTATCTCAAAACAAAAACTTTAAGAAGATTTCTGAAACAGAATTTGAAGTATTGGAAGATGATTTTTATTTTGGCGTGTACCTCAGCAAAGGATTTAAAATCAAAATTGAAGAAATTTCCCAAAACCAATTAGACGAAGTAAAACATTTTTTGGA
>JABCOA020000020.1 GCA_013333875.2 Flavobacteriaceae bacterium
GAAGAAGACAAAGGCTATAGCTATGAACATATTATGGGACTGAAAGAGAACATCGCTTTTTGTCTTGAAAACGGATTAGATATGGTGGCTTTTTGCCATTAACAAAAAGTAAAAAAGCTGTCGCAAAATAAGATTTGCGACAGCTTTTTTGTTTTTAGTGACTTTTTAGTAAAGCTAAGAGTCTAAGGGAAGTTTATACAAAGCAAATTTCATCTTCCTTCTTAACAATCCAGCCATTCCAATCAGTGATTTTATCAGTGTATTTTTACACTTTATTTTCCAATACAGAACTTACTAAAAATATTTCCTAAAACCTCATCATTGGTAAATTCCCCAGAGATTTCCCCAAGGTGTTCCAGAGCCGTGCGCAGTTCATACGCCAGAAGTTCTGTATGAATGCCCGAAACCACCGCTTCTTGCACTCTTTCCACGGAATCCAGCGATTTTCGGAGGGCTTCATAGTGGCGCTGATTGGTAATTACCACTGCATTTTCGCTGCCTTTCAGAGTTTCCACAAAACTGGACAATTCTGCTTTGAGTAGTTCTATATTGATATTTTCCCGAGCCGAAATCCCTAGAATAGTATCCGTATAATCAGGGACAAGCTCGCGCTTCAGTACTTGGTCTATTTCTGGAAGATTTTCAGCCGATACGCCATTGTTTTGGTCTATTTTATTATGAAGAAGCATCACTTTCAGATCTGGGCGGTAGAATTCTTTTATAAAGCTGATGATTTCCTCCGCGCTGCTGTCCTGCTCATCATAGAGATAAAGCAGCACCTTTGCCGATGCTATTTTTTCTTTGGCTTTCTTCACGCCTATTTCCTCTATCGTGTCGGAAGTTTCGCGGATTCCTGCCGTGTCGATGAAACGGAACGCCGTGCCTTTTATATGAAGAACTTCCTCTATCGTGTCACGGGTAGTCCCTGCTATGTCGCTCACTATCGCCCTTTCCTCTTTCAAAAGTGCATTCAGCAGAGTGGATTTCCCTGCATTAGGTTTTCCTATTATCGCCACATTGATGCCGTTTTTCACTGCATTTCCATACTGAAAACTATCTATAAGACTACCCAATTTGATTTTAAGATTAGCGATAAGCCCCATCAATGCAGAGCGGTCAGCAAATTCCACATCCTCTTCGGCAAAATCAAGTTCCAATTCGATAAGCGAAGTAAAATTCAGCAAATCGCCTCTCAGCACTGCTATTTCCTTAGAAATTCCGCCTTTCAGCTGCTCAAGGGCAGCCTTTCGCGAAGCCTCATTCTCGGAAGCAATAAGGTCAGCGATGGATTCCGCCTGAGAAAGGTCTATACGCCCGTTCATAAAGGCCCTCATGGTAAATTCCCCTGCTTTAGCGGTTCTCGCGCCATTTTTCAGCAGAACTTCCAAGATTTTTTTTGCGATGTGCGGCGAACCATGAAAAGAAATTTCCGCCGAATTTTCAGCCGTGAAAGTCCTCGGTGCATGGAACACAGAGACCATCACCTCATCTATCACCTCTTCGCCATCTTTCACAAAGCCGTAATGCACCGTGTGAGTCGGCACTTTTTCCAAATTTTTCCCTTCAAAAATTCTATTGACCACCGCCAGAGCATCCTGCCCCGAAACGCGGATGATGCCTATCGCTCCCACCCCATCGGCAGTCGCAAGGGCGCATATCGTATCTTGATTCATAACGGCAAAGATAGTATATATTTAACGAAAAATACGAGTGAAGAAACCAAGCGACTTTTCTTTGGAAATAAAATTTGAGCTAAAAAAGAAATTCCCTGCCGAAAACGGCAGGGAATTTCTTTAAAATAGAACTTAAAAACACAAAAATTCTATTGGCATTAATTAAAAAAAATTAGTAAATGAAATATCTTTATTTAGCTTAAACTTTCAAATCTACACTCAGCCCCACAAGGTCTTGGTATTTATCCAAAATCGGCTGAACTTCATTCTTTATAAACTCTTCTGTCTGCACTGGCGCAAATCCAATGAAGTTTTTCGGGTCAAGGACTTCCATGATTTTAGATTTGTCCATTTTCAGCGAATTATCATTCATAATGCGCTCTATCAGGTCGTTTTCCTTTCCTTCCATTTTTACTTTTTTACTTGCCTCCATAGAGTGCTGGCGGATGGTTTCGTGAATTTCCTGTCGGTCACCTCCCGCTTTCACCTCTTCCATGATGATGTATTCGGTAGCCATGAATGGAAGTTCCTCCATAATGTGCTTTCTGATACGGTTTTCATAAACCACAAGCCCATCCATGATGTTATTCCAAATAAGCAAAATAGCATCCACTGCTAAAAACGCCTGAGGAATCGTAAGTCGCTTATTCGCAGAGTCATCCAGCGTACGCTCAAACCACTGCGTAGAAGCCACCATCGCAGAGCCTGAGGAAACGGACATTACAAATTTAGCGAGAGCCCCTATTCTCTCGGAACGCATCGGGTTTCGTTTGTAAGCCATCGCCGAAGACCCAATTTGGCTTTTCTCAAAAGGCTCTTCTATTTCTTTCAAATTCTGAAGCAAACGAAGGTCGTTGGTAAATTTATGCGCTGATTGAGCGATATTCGAGAGCAAAGTTGCCGATTTTGCATCGATTTTTCTATCATAAGTCTGCCCTGAAACACCAAAAACTTTTTCAAAACCAAATCTTCTGGAAAGCTCCTTGTCCAAATGTTTTACCTTGGCATAATCTCGACTGAAAAGCTCCAAAAAGCTGGCAGCCGTTCCCGTAGTCCCTTTTACACCTCTAAATCTGAGGGTTTCCAAGAAAAATTCTAATTCCTCAAAATCCAAAAGAAGAGACTGCAGCCAAAGTGTAGCACGCTTCCCTACGGTAGTGAGCTGTGCTGGCTGAAAGTGTGTAAAACCAAGCGTAGGAAGGTCTTTATATTTCAGTGCGAAATCGGACAATTTTTTGATGACATTCACCAGCTGTTTGCGGATAATAAGCAGTCCATCACGAATTTGAATCAAATCAGTATTGTCGCCCACAAACGCAGAAGTAGCCCCAAGATGGATGATTCCCTTTGCCAGAGGAGCGGCATCTCCGTAAGTATGCACATGCGCCATCACATCATGGCGGAATTTCTTTTCGTATTCGGCTGCCTTAGCAAAGTCTATATTTTGGGCTTGTTCTTTCAGCTGCGCTATCTGCTCATCAGAAATATCTAAACCCAAATCTTTTTCGATTTCGGCAAGAGCAATCCAAAGCTGTCTCCAAGTGCGAAACTTATTCTCAGGTGAAAAATTATAAAGCATTTCCTCACTGGAATAGCGCTCTTCAAGAGGATTTTTGTAAGAATTCATAGTTTATATTTTGATGCCAAAAATAATGATTTTTGATGAATTAAAAAATCATTTCCCTGCTAAAATTTATAAACACTTATTCATTATCTTTCTCAAAAAAAAGTAAATTTTAGTAAACTACTTTAAAACAAAAAACTCTCTGAAATTCAGAGAGTTTTGAGTGTAGACCCACAGGGATTCGAACCCCGACAAACAGAACCAAAATCTGGTGTGCTACCGTTACACCATGGGTCTTCCGTTTTAAGTGGTGCAAATATAC
>JABCOA020000021.1 GCA_013333875.2 Flavobacteriaceae bacterium
TCAGGTTATTCGAAATAAATCGGAAGTGAATTTTCCTTTGCCTTTTGTTCAAAAACTAAATACTGGCGGCTATGATGGAAAGGGCGTTCAGGTGATTCGCAGCGAAAAGGAGCTGGAAAATCTTTGGGATTCGCCCTCTGTTTTGGAAGCATTGGTGGATATAGAAAAGGAACTTTCTGTAATTGTCGCTAAAAATGACAAGGGAGAAATCAAAGTTTTTCCTGTCACGGAGATGGTTGCCAATCAGCGATTAAACCTATTGGATTTTAATATTTGTCCGAGCCAAATTTCTGATGAAATCCAAACTCAAATTGATGAAATTGTTAAAAAATTCATCCAAGCAATGGCTTCTTCTGGGCTTTTTGCGATAGAATTATTTTTGGATAAAAATGGAAAAGTATGGGTCAATGAAACGGCTCCAAGGCTGCATAATAGTGGACATCTCACGCAGGAAGGAAATAGTAATTCTCAGTTCGAGCAGATATACCGAGTGGTAAAAAATCTTCCACTAGCAGACACAGATGCCGATAAATACAGTGGAATGTTTAATCTCGTAGGAGAGGAGGGTTACCAAGGAAAAGTCTATTATGAAGGCTTGGAAGAGGTTTTAAAACTGCCTAAAACCTATGTTCATCTATACGGAAAAACCGAAACCAAACCAGGGCGTAAAATGGGACACATTAACATTTTGGCGGATAGTAGGGAAGAGCTGTTAGAAAAACTAACTGCGATAAAATCAATGATTAGAGTGATATCAAAAAAGCATTAGAATTTTCTAATGCTTTTTTGTTTTAAACATATCTGGATGATAATTCGTTATAAATATTCCTAAAATAATCAAAAACGCTGCGATGATAAAATTAGAATCTACAGGCTCATTAGCCACCAGCCAACCTAAAAATATCGCAATAATGGTATTTACATAAGAAATCATAGAAACTTTCACAGCGGAAATTTGGCTCAATGCATAGATATACGCCAAATAAGCGATAATAGAAGCAAAAATCGTAAGCGAGAACATAGCTATAACGCTTTTCATACTCCATGTTTCTGGCGCAAATTCCTCTCCTAAAACCAAAGCACTCATAATCTGCACCACTCCCGCAAAGACAAATTGATAAAAAAGACTTAATAAAATATTGGTGCTTTTATAGTTTGTTTTTTTGATGTAAAGAGCTCCCGTGGCATTTCCAGAAATAGCAAGAAATAGGTAAATCATCCCTTTTCGGTAATCAGGATTAGCCAAATCTGCTAGCCCATCCCAGAAAATCAAAATAATCCCAGAAAAGCCTAGTAAAATCCCTAGAACAGACTTTAATGTAAATTGCTGCATTCTAAACAAAACGCTGCCGATAAATATCAAAATAGGCGAACAAGAACTAATCAGAGATGCCAGACTGCTAGAAACATGCTCTTCAGCAATCGTGGTAAGTCCATTGGTTATGATAAGAATACAAGTGGAAAGTATCAGCTGAACTTTTAGATTTTCCCAGCCTATCCATTTTAGCTTTCTTGTGAAGGATAAATAAACACCCAAAATAATAGCCGAAAGCACATGTCGAATACCCGCCACATACAGCGGAGGAATAGTCTCCACAGCCAGTCTAATACCCAAAAACGAAGTTCCCCAGATGATAGCAATAGCCAAAATAGCAAATGTAAGTTTCATGTTTTTCATCCTGGGAAAATTAGTTTTTTGTTTTAAAGGTTAATTTTTTATCTTTGGAATGTTTAAATTTTTCGTTTGTAAAGTTAATTAAATTTATTTTAAAATCAATCAAAATATGGTAGGAATTATTATGGGAAGCAAAAGTGATTTCCCAATTATGCATCAAGCAGTGGATTTTTTACAATCATTGGGAGTTCCCTATGAGGTTACCATAGTTTCTGCGCACAGAACTCCAGAACGAATGCTGGACTATGCGAAAACGGCTAAAAAAAGAGGAATCAGTGTAATCATAGCGGGAGCAGGAGGAGCAGCACATTTACCAGGGATGGTGGCGAGCTGTACCATCTTGCCAGTGATAGGCGTGCCTATTTTGTCAAGTAATTCTATAGATGGCTGGGATAGTGTTTTGTCCATTTTACAGATGCCTTCTGGAATTCCCGTTGCTACGGTGGCGCTAAACGGAGCCATGAATGCAGGAATTTTGGCAGCTAAAATTTTAGCGGTATCAAATCCTGAAATTGCTGATAAACTAGAAAACTATCAAGAATCCCTCTCTAAAAAAGTATTGGCATCAGCAGATGAACTAAAAACAGATTTCCCAAATTCTTATGATGAGTAACGGAATTTTATAGATTTAAGCATTTTAGAAGAAAATATTTCAAAAGTATAAAAATATTTCCTTGGAATGGTATTAATAATTAGAAAAAATATAAAATGAAAACAAATCAAGAAATTTTAGATGAATTTGGGAAATTACTAATAAATGATATATTAGATAGATACTATAAAAACATTGATTATATTGTTGAAAATGGGTATAAGAATCCCACTATGCTTCATTATAATGAATTATTTTTAAAATTAAACGAAAAAGAAAAAAGAAATTTGATACAATTTATTTTGGAAAATATAAATTCTGTCATGTTTGACTTTCTTGATCTATTTGAGCAAAATGAAAAATTTAAACTTGTTTATGAAGAAGACCAAAAGCAGATTAATTTAGTAGAAATTAGCGAAATGCTAAAGGCTGAGCCATTGGGGGAAAATGGTTGGATAGAGCGGTTTAGCAAATATGCTAAAAAAAGGAATGATATTTTTCAGAATGGAATTTTAAAAAAAATTAGGAAAGCTTTTATAAAAAGGCTTTCCTAATATGTACCCAGAGCCGGAATCGAACCGGCACGCCTTGCGGCGCTGGATTTTGAGTCCAGTGCGTCTACCAGTTCCGCCATCTGGGCCTACTCAAATCTTACGGGTGCAAATATAGACATTATTTTCATAACAGCAAAAAAAATCAGCATAATTTTAGAAAATAATTTCTAAACTATCATATGCCAAGTGAACATCATCAGGGAGTTCGGCTTCTGTCTGCTCATAAAAACCTATTTTATGGCTGATATGTGTCAGATAGGTTTTCTTTGGTTTTAGTTTTTTTACTAATTCCAAAACATTAGGCAAAATAAAGTGCGCAGGGTGTTTTTCCTCTTTTCTAAGACAGTTGATAATCAAGAAATCTAGATTTAGCAGTTTCTCCATTTCTGAATTAGGGATAGAGCTTGCATCCGTTATATAGGCCAAATTTTTTACTTTAAAACCTATTATAGGCAGCTGATTGTGAAAAACATGTATCGGCATGATTTCGGTATCATCTATTGTAAAATCACTGTCTATCAGATGGATATCAAAACTTGGAGCTCCAGGGTATCTTACCTCGCTAAAAGCATAGGGAAATCGCTGCTTTATTTCTTCCGCAGTCCTTTCTAGACAATAGATTGGAATATTTTTCTGTCTTTTGAAAATAATGGGACGCAAGTCATCCAGCCCGATTACATGGTCATTATGCTCATGTGTGAGAAGCACTGCATCTATGTTGTTTTCTCCATTGGTAAGCATCTGCTGCCTAAAATCAGGCCCGCAGTCTATTAGTATTTTTTCATTGGTTTCGGTGGTTATCAGAGCAGAGCTTCGCAGCCTTTTGTCTTTTGGGTCGGAAGACAAGCAGACAGGGTCGTCAGAACCGATGATCGGAACACCTTGGGAAGTACCTGTTCCTAAAAATTTTAGCTTCATTCGTTTTAATATTTTATAAAAAATCCAGATTAATAATAACCTGGATTTCTTTTATTGATAACAAAAAACGCGATTCAACATTTATTTAACTTGATCTACAACAGCTTTGAATGCTTCTGGATGATTCATCGCTAAATCAGCCAATACTTTTCTATTTAGCTCGATGTTGTTTCTCTTAAGAGCTCCCATAAACTGAGAGTAAGACATTCCGTATTGTCTAGTTCCCGCATTGATACGCGTAATCCAAAGACTTCTGAAATTTCTCTTTTTCTCTTTTCTGCCTCTGTAGGCATATTGCATTGCTTTTTCTACTGCGTTTTTCGCAACAGTCCAAACATTTTTTCTTCTTCCGAAGAAACCTTTAGCTTGTTTTAAGATTTTTTTTCTGCGCGCTCTAGACGCTACAGCGTTTACTGATCTTGGCATAATTTAATTAATTTGTTTTTTTGAAAAGGGCGGAATTACATAGAATTCTCTTAGTGGCACCGTTTCAGGGTTAAACTTTTTTGAATAAAATTCTTATAAACCGAAATGATTTATAAAAACTACTTAATTGCTAATTGCTTTAAAACGCTTTTCTCGTCCACACTAGCAACATAAGAAGTCTGAGTTAGATTTCTCTTTCTCTTAGTTTCTTTTTTAGTCAAGATGTGGCTTTTGAAAGCATTTTTTCTTTTGATTTTACCTGTTCCAGTAAGAGCAAAACGCTTCTTAGCACCTGATTTCGTTTTTAATTTTGGCATTTTCTTACTTCTTTTATGTTATTTGTTATCAATATCTTATTTTGCTGAAAGATAAAACTATTTAGCCTTTTTTGGGCTCATCAGCATTATCATTCTTTTTCCTTCTAGTTTAGGCATTTGGTCTACCTTTCCTACATGCTCCAGCTCTTGGGCAAGTTTTAGAAGTAATATTTCTCCTTGATCCTTAAAAACTATCGATCTCCCTTTGAAGAATACATAAGTTTTTAGTTTAGAACCTTCTTCCAAGAATTTTTCAGCGTGTTTTTTCTTGAATTGGAAATCGTGTTCATCTGTCTGAGGACCAAAACGAATTTCCTTTATCACCACTTTTACCTGCTTGGCTTTCAGCTCCTTTTGTTTTTTCTTTTGTTCGTAAAGGAACTTTTTGTAATCCAAGATACGGCAGATAAAAGGCTCTGCTTTATCCGAAATTACTACCAAATCCAATTCCTGTTCTTCAGCCATTTTCAAAGCTTCAGAAGTAGGGTAGACACCAGGTTCTACATTATCACCGACCAAACGAACCTCCTTGGCTCTGATTTTGTCGTTAATCTGATGCGCATCTTCCTGTGCAGGCTTTCGCATCGGACCTCTGTTGTTAATTTTCTTTAGTGCTATCGCTTTAAATTTTAATGGTTAATATCTTATTTAATATCTGATGACAGAGCAGCCTCTTTCTTAAAGTAAGCTATGAAATCTTCTATGTTCATCGTTCCTAAATCTCCTTCGCCTCTCTTTCTCACAGAAACAGTTCCCTCAGCCTCTTCATTTTCTCCTACAACCAGCATAAATGGCAGTTTGTTTAATTCTGCATCACGGATTTTTTTACCCGTTTTTTCATTTCTTTTGTCAATCAGACCGCAAATATCGTTAATTTCCAGCAATTGTGAAACTTTTTCTGCATAATTTACATATTTTTCACTAATTGGAAGGATTGTAAACTGCTCTGGAGCCAACCAAAGTGGGAAATCTCCTGCTGTATTTTCTAATAAAATAGCGATAAAACGCTCCATAGAACCAAATGGTGCTCTGTGAATCATCACAGGTCTGTGTTTCTCATTATCACTACCTGTATACCAAAGGTCAAATCTCTCTGGTAGGTTGTAATCCACTTGGATTGTTCCAAGCTGCCAGCTTCTTCCCAAGGCATCTTTCACCATGAAATCTAGTTTTGGCCCGTAGAATGCAGCTTCTCCGTATTCTACCACGGTATTTAATCCTTTATTTTTAGCAGCGGTAATGATAGCATTTTCTGCTTTTTCCCAGTTTTCATCAGAACCGATGTATTTTTGCTTGTTTTCAGGGTCTCTTAATGAAATTTGAGCTGTAAAATCAGCAAATCCAAGGCTGCTGAATACATACAACACCAAGTCTATAACTCCTTCAAACTCAGATAATAACTGGTCTGGAGTACAGAATAGGTGGGCGTCATCCTGAGTAAAGCCTCGTACTCTGGTAAGTCCGTGTAACTCACCACTTTGCTCATATCTATATACTGTTCCGAATTCTGCAAATCTCTTTGGTAAATCTTTATAAGACCACTGGCTAGTTTTGTATATTTCGCAGTGGTGAGGGCAGTTCATTGGCTTTAATAAAAATTCTTCTCCTTCGTGTGGAGTTTTTATTGGCTGGAATGAATCTGCTCCGTATTTTTCATAATGTCCAGAAGTTACATACAAGTCTTTGTGACCGATGTGCGGCGAAATTACGAATTCATATCCTGCTTTTTTCTGCGCTTCGGAAAGGAAATTTTCTAATTTTTTTCTTAGCGCAGCACCTTTTGGAAGCCAAAGAGGAAGCCCAGCACCTACTTTTTCAGAAAAGGCAAAAATTCCTAATTCTTTACCTAGTTTTCTGTGGTCACGGCGTTTTGCTTCTTCCAATCTTTCCAAGTATTCGGTAAGTTCTTTTTGTTTTGGGAAAGAAATACCATAAACTCTGGTAAGCTGCTTATTTTTTTCGTCTCCTCGCCAGTATGCTCCTGCTGCATTTAGGATTTTCACAGCTTTTATAAGTCCTGTGCTAGGGATATGCCCTCCACGGCATAGGTCTGTGAAATTATCATGAGTCACGAAAGTGATTTCTCCATCAGTAAGGTTTTCTATCAATTCCTTTTTGAAAGGATTATCAGCATATTCTTTCAGTGCATCTGCTTTGGATACTGGATAAATTCTAAAAGCTGAATCTTTCTTAGCATTTTCCAGCATTTTTTTCTCAATTTTTTCAAAATCTTTCTCGGAAAGAATTTCTCCATCAAAATCCACATCATAGTAAAATCCGTTTTCTATGGCAGGCCCTATGGTAAGTTTCGCATTAGGATAAAAATCCAAAATAGTCTGCGCTAAAACATGGGCAGAAGAATGCCAGAAGGCTTTTTTACCCATATCATCATTCCATGTTAATAACTGAACCGTGGCATCCTCCGTGATAGGGGTAGAGACTTCTACTTGTTTTTCATCTACTAGTGCAGAGATGGTATTTCTCGCAAGACCTTCGCTAATTGATTTGGCAATTTCCAAAGGAGTTATTCCTCTGTTAAAATCACGCTGATTGCCATCTGGAAAAGTTATTTTTATCATAGTATTAAAAAATTGAATGGCAAATCTACAAAATAGAAGTGAAATTATAAATATTTTTAGACCGAAAAAACTTAATTTTGTTTAGAATTTAAATAAAAATGCAGTTTAGAATTCAATCTTTCCCTCCAATAATATCTAGAAAGTCTAAAATCTTGATTTTGGATTCTATCCCTGGGGTTAAATCTTTGGAGAAACAAGAATACTACGCTCATCCTCAGAATCATTTTTGGAAATTGTTGTTTTGTATGCTGGGAGAGGAGTTTTCTGTTGATTATCAGGATAGATTAGAACTTTTAGAGAAATATCATATCGCACTTTGGGACACCATCGAGAGCTGCGAAAGGGAAGGGAGCCAAGATGTGAAAATAAAGAATGAAACTGCCAACCAAATCCCTGATTTACTGGAAAAATACTCTAATATAAAGGCTGTTTTCTGCAATGGTCAAAAATCTTATAAAAATCTCGTCAAATTATTAGGTTCGGATTTTCATTTGCCCATTATACTTTTGCCTTCGACGAGTCCTCTGCATACCATTTCTTTTGATAAAAAATTAGAAGACTGGAAAAAGATTTTGGAATATCTTTCTTGATTTAGCTTGAATTTAAGGGCTGTTTGGGGCGTTGATAAAAATAAAACTTGACAAAGGCATTTTAAGGTTGTATATTTGCCGACTTATTTTAATTTTAAAAAATATAAAATCCGTAAATTTTATTCAAATGAAAACATCTAATTTTAATTTCCATTTGCCAGAGCACCTTTTGGCTGAACATCCATCAGAACACAGAGACGAAGCAAAACTAATGGTTCTCAATAGAAAAACCGAAACCATAGAGCATAAACTGTTTAAGGATGTGATTGATTATTTCGATGATGGAGATTTATTTATCTTTAATAATACTAAGGTTTTTCCTGCAAGACTATACGGAAACAAAGAAAAAACAGGAGCGAGAATAGAAGTTTTCCTACTTAGAGAACTTGACCGCGAGACCCGTGTTTGGGATGTTTTGGTAGATCCTGCAAGAAAAATAAGAATAGGGAATAAACTTTTCTTTACCGAAGATGAATCTTTGGTGGCAGAAGTGATTGATAATACAACTTCTCGTGGAAGAACGCTAAGGTTCTTATTTGATGGTAGTTACGAAGAATTCCGTCAAAAACTAAAAGAACTAGGAGAAACTCCACTTCCTAAATACATCAAAAGAGCAGTAGAGCCAGAAGATGCAGAAAGATACCAGACTATCTACGCCAAAGTAGAAGGTGCGGTGGCAGCTCCTACGGCTGGACTTCACTTTTCTAAACATCTTATGAAGAGGCTGGAAATCAAAGGGATTAACTTTGCAGAAGTTACGCTTCATGTAGGCTTAGGAACATTTAACCCGATAGAGGTGGAGGATATTTCTAAACACAAAATGGAGTGCGAAGAGGCCATTATAGATGAAAAAAATGCTGAAATCATCAATAAAGCAGTGGAAGAAAACAGAAGAATTTGCTGTGTGGGAACTACTACCATGAGAGCACTGGAAACCTCTGTTTCTTCTAACAGAAGAGTATCTGCATACCACGGCTGGACTAATAAATTTATCTATCCGCCGTATGAATTTGGCGTGGCTAATGCTATGATTACCAATTTCCACACACCGAAATCTACTTTGCTGATGATGATTGCCGCTTTTGCAGGAAAGGATTTCGTGATGCACGCTTACGAAGAAGCCATTAAGAATGAATACAAGTTTTATTCTTATGGTGATGCGATGCTTATCATTTAATTTTAAAGAAAAAATTAACCCTAAAAAAACTAAACAATGCTTTTAGATGATTTAAAATGGCGCTATGCCACAAAAAACTATCAAGAGGGAAAGAAAGTCCCACAAGAGGACATAGACAAAATTATAGAAGCTATACGCCTTGCGCCTACTTCTTCTGGGCTGCAGCCTTTCAGAATCATCGTAATAGATGACCAAGAAACCAAAGAAAAGCTGGTAGAAGGTGCTTTAAACCCAAAAGGAATTATGGCATGTTCGCACATTATCGCTTTTGCTGCGTGGGACAATTATACACCTGAAAGAATCGATGAAATGTATAACCTTATCACCGATGAACGAGGGCTTCCTCGTGGGCGATATGAGAGATATACGGATATGATAAAGGAGCGTTTTGCACAGCGTGAGCCTATCCGAAATTTCGAACATGCAGCGCGGCAAGCATACATAGCCCTTGGAATGGCACTTGCACAAGCGGCAGAACTCAAAATAGACTCTACTCCTGTGGAGGGATTTGACCACGAAAATTTTGATAAAGTTCTCGGCTTAGAGAAACTTGGGCTGAAAAGCGTGGTGCTGATGTATGTAGGCTATGCTGACCGCGAAAACGACTGGCTGGCACCGATGAAAAAGGTGAGAGTTTCCAAGGAAGAATTAGTCATAAAACATAAATAATAATTTCAAAAAAGCCTAATCAAAAGGCTTTTTTATCTTAAAAACAATCAAATAGAATGAAAGATATCAGAACACTCAGTTTAGACCAGCTCAAAGAATATTTTGTTTCCTTGGGAGAAAAACCATTTCGTGCCAAGCAGGTCTATGACTGGCTTTGGTCTAAAAATCTTCATTCTATTGAGGAAATGACTAACCTCTCCAAAGAGCTTCGCCAAAGGATTTCTGAGGAATATACGATAAATCCCATCTCGGTAGACAAACTCCAAAGAAGTTCAGACGGAACCATAAAAAATGGTGTAAAACTCCATGATGGACTTCTGGTAGAAAGCGTTCTAATCCCGACAGAAACACGAACAACGGCCTGTGTTTCCTCACAGGTAGGATGTTCTCTAAACTGTGAGTTTTGCGCTACTGCCAAACTCAAAAGAATGAGAAACTTAGAGGTGGCAGAGATAGTAGACCAAGTGGCTTTGATAGACAAGCAGAGCAGACTTTATTTTGATAGACCTCTCTCTAATATCGTGTTCATGGGAATGGGCGAGCCTATGATGAACTACAAAAATGTAGTGGAAGCCATCAGAAAAATCACTCAGCCCGATGGTCTAGGAATGTCTCCAAGGAGAATTACTGTTTCTACCTCTGGAATTCCGAAGATGATAAAAATGCTGGCTGATGAAGATTTAAAGGTAAAACTAGCGCTTTCGCTGCATTCAGCGATTGAAGAAAAACGAAATGAAATTATGCCTTTTTCTTCTAATTTCCCGCTGACGGACATCATAGAAGCCCTGCAATACTGGTATTCTAAAACAGGCTCTATCATTACTCTGGAATACTGCATTTGGAAAGGCATAAACGATAAAGATGAAGATATAAAAGCCCTGATAAAATTCTGTAAAAAAGTGCCTACAAAGGTGAATTTGATAGAATATAATTCCATTGGCAACGGAAAATATGACCGCAGCAACCCTGAGGCTACAGAAAACTATGTCCGTCAATTAGAGAAGAACGGAATCACTACGATGATTCGCCGAAGCAGAGGAGGAGACATCGATGCGGCCTGCGGACAGCTTGCTAATAAAATAGCCGAAGCGTAGAAAAAGCACTACAAATAGGGAATAAAATGGATAATTTTATTTTAATCATATTGTGCATTGTGGCGGGAATGGTTTTTAAGGCAACTAAATCCATTCACCCAGAAGCTCACAAAGGAATCAATACTTGGATACTTTACATCGCGCTGCCCTCTATTTCCTTTAAATATATTCCTAAAATAGAGTGGTCGCTGGAAATACTCTATCCTGCGGCTAGTATGGTAGTTTTGGCATTGGGAGCGTATTTCCTTATGCAATATTATTCAAAACTGAAAAACTATTCCAACCGCTCTACAAGCACCTTGCAGCTGGCAAGTGGATACAGTAACACCTCGTTCATTGGTTTTCCGCTGATTTCTGCTTTTTATGGAGAAGAATATTTGAGCATCGCGATTATCTGCGACCAAGCCATGTTTCTTACCCTTTCTACACTGGGCATCATCACTGCTCTAAAGGGAGGAAACAATAACACCATCAGCGCTAAATTTTTACTTAAAAGGCTTTTTACATTTCCGCCATTTATTGGGTGTATTACAGCATTAGTTTTATCATCTTTTATAGACCTTTCTCCTGCCGAATCGCTTTTTAACAAGCTGTCTGGAACGGTGGCGCCTTTGGCTTTGTTCTCGATAGGTTTGCAGTTGAAATTTAACGGCTGGAAAAAACTGATGAGCCAAATTTCCATGTCGATGGTTTATAAATTATTGATTGGTCCTGCTTTGATTTTGGTTTTGGGACTTGTTTTAGGGCTGAAAGAAAGTTTAGTAAAAATCACAGTTTTTGAATCCGCTATGCCTACTTTGGTAATGTCCAGTGTCATCGCTGAGCAATTTAAACTCAATACCAAACTCACCAATATGATTATCGGAATCAGCATTATTGTTGGTTTTTTCACTCTGGGATTTTGGTATAAAGTGCTGGAATGGTGCTTTTAATGAAAAAATATACAACGAAATCTATATAACCATGAAAAAAATATTGTTTATAGGGCTGTCCATAGCAGCTATGATATCTTGTTCCAGAGGAAAAGAAACGGTAGAATACGGTGATTATCAAGATGATACATCTGAAAATCCTACGAAAATGGCAAAAGTAATCTATGGAGAAGATCATTCTATGATTTCTAACCCAGAACGGGGATTTTGTACAAGAAACGGCTACCACAGCAGGAGTTCGGTAATATCTGATTATGAAATCAATACACTGAAAAGCGGCAAACACACATTAGTTTTTTTTGATTTTAAATTGAAGGAGTTTATTTCCAGTCCTATAAATTCGGATATGCTGGGAATGATGCAGAGAAATTTTGATAAACTGAGAGCTAATGGGATAAAGGCTGTGGTTCGTTTTACATATTCTAACAGCACTTCTGCGGCTGTTTATGATGCTGAGCCATCTATCGTTTTAAAACATATTTCTCAACTAAAACTAGTTTTAGAGAAAAATAAAGATGTCATCGCCCTTATAGAAGCAGGATTCATCGGTGCATATGGAGAATGGTATTATTCCACACATTACGGAAACAAAGGGCAGGCTGATTATGCTAAACGAAGAACCATCATCAATGCTATGCTGGACACTTTCCCAAAAGAAAGAATGATAGCGGTACGAACTCCATTGATTAAAACCAATCTTCTTAATATTTCTTTAAACTCTCCATTGACTCTGTCGGAGGCTTTTAATAGAAGTAACAAAGCGCGTCTGGGATACCATAACGACTGCTTTTTAGCGGATGAAAAAGACAGGGGAACTTACACCAATGAGCAAGATAAAAATACATGCAGTTAGACTCTAAATACACCGTTGTAGGAGGGGAGACCTGTACGCCGCCGACCACCTATTCTCAGTGTAATGCAGCTCTGCAAACTATGGGAAAATACCATTGGTCTTATCTCAATCTAAGCTATCATCAGGATATGATTGCGGATTGGAAAAACACACATTGTTTTGATGAAATCCAAAAAAGGCTGGGATATCGTTTCGTGATGAAAGAAGTCCAATATACCGAAAAAATGGAGTCAGGAAAAAACTATAAATTGATACTGAATTTTGAGAACAAAGGCTTTGCATCTCCCTATAATCCAAGGTCTGCGTACATTAAATTCCGTTCCGTTTCAGATGGCAGAATATATTTTTCTCATCAGATTCAGTCCAATCCTCAGTTTTGGTTCACTGGAAATCATCGGTTAGAAATATCTGTAAATCTCCCAAGCCATCTTCCTGCGGGGGATTATGATGTTTTGCTTCATCTTCCAGACGCATCCATGTCCATCGCTGATAGGGCTGAATATGCTGTCAGATTTGCTAATATCAAGACCTGGGAGGCTGCCACAGGTTATAATAAACTATTTACCCAAACTAAAAAATAATAAATGAAAGAGAGTTTTTTAATCGTTTTTCTTTGTGGATTTTTCACTTTTTCTTTGGCTCAAAAAACCAAAAGATTGCCTTTGAAAAATTATAAAATCGCTGATATAAATGATACTTTGAGGGAAACATCAGGATTAACACTGATGAATGGGAAGTTGTATAGCTTCAATGACGGTGGAAATCCCAATGAAATTTATGAAATAAATCCTGAAAATGGGCAGATAATTTCTACCATCAAAGTTGATTTTCCAAACAGAGACTGGGAAGCCATGACCAACGACGGGCAAAGCTTTTATATAGGAGATTTCGGGAATAATGGTGGCAAAAGAACGGATTTGGCGATTTATAAAATATTGGATAATTCTCATCAGAAAATCAGATTTAAATATAAAAATCAACCTCATTTTAGCTTTAAAAAAGACAAACACGATTTTGATGCCGAAGCGATGATTTTCAAAGATGGGAAAATTTATCTTTTTTCCAAAGAATGGGCTTCACTGAAAGTTTCTAAATACGCGATAAATCCCGATGCAGAGGGGGAACAGAGCATCGAAAAAACGGAAGAATTCAAAACCAATTTCTTAGTAACGGATGCTTTTTATTTCAATAAAAAACTGTATCTGGTGGGCTATAATAAGATAGCAAAAGCCTTTTTGATGATTTTTGATGAAGATGAAAACGGCAATTTTTTCGCTGGAAAATATACGAAATACAAGCTGGGTTCGGTCTTTAAATATGGTCAGATAGAGGGAGTTGCAGTAGATGAAAAGGGCATTTATATCTCAGGCGAAGAATTTAAGAAAATCGGTTTTCAGGCGAAACAGAGTTTGTATTTTGTCCCTTTTGAGAGGCTGTAATTTAAAATTAAATAATCTTATATTTGTGAATTAAAATAAAATTGTGGCTAAAATCTTAGAAGAAATCAAAGCTCCTATAAGCAGGGAAATGAAACTTTTTGAGGAAAAGTTTTATCAGTCCATGCAGAGCAGTGTGCCTTTATTAGATAAAATTACACAATTTATCATCGCTACGAAGGGCAAACAGATGCGGCCTATCCTCGTTTTCCTTTCAGCAAAAATGACAGGCGAGGTGAGCGAAAAAACCTTTCGTGGAGCTTCTTTGATAGAGCTGATACATACGGCGGCTTTGGTGCATGATGATGTAGTAGATGAGAGCGCCAGAAGGCGTAATTTCTTCTCTATCAATGCCTTGTGGGGGAACAAGACTGCGGTTTTGATTGGGGATTATTTATTGTCCAAATCGGTAATTCTTTCTACTGAAAATAAGGATTTTGATTTGTTGGAAATCGTTTCCCAAACCATAAAAGACATGTCCGAAGGCGAGCTTTTACAACTGGAAAAAGCAAGAAAGCTGGACATTACGGAAGATGTTTATTATCAGATTATTAGGCAAAAGACAGCTTCGCTTATTTCGGCGTGCTGCCAGATAGGAGCAGTTTCTAATAATGCTGAAAACTCGCTGATAATGAAGATGAAAGATTTTGGGTTTTATGCAGGAATGGCTTTTCAGATAAAAGATGATTTGTTTGATTATTTTAGCAAAAACATCGTAGGGAAGCCTGCGGGCATAGATATTAAGGAACAAAAAATGACTTTGCCGCTTATTTATTCTTTAAAAATAGTAAATGAAAAGGACAGAAAATATTACTTTAATATCATTAAAAACCACAATAAAAACCCAAAACGAGTAAAAGAACTGATTGATTTTGTGAAAAAATCAGGCGGACTAGACTACGCCGAAAAAATAATGGAAAATTACCAGCAGAAGGCTTTGGATATTTTATCAGAATTTCCTGATAATGAAGCGAAAAAGTCTTTACAGCTGATGCTGGATTATGTAATAAAAAGAGAATTTTAAAAAAAGTATAAAAATGGAGAATAATATTTTAGATTGTGTGATTATAGGTTCTGGACCTTCTGGTTTTACGGCAGCTATCTATGCAGCGAGAGCGGATTTAAAACCTGAACTTTATACTGGTCTACAGCATGGCGGCCAGCTTATTGGGACTACGGAAGTGGACAATTTCCCAGGGTATCCAGAGGGAGTTACAGGACCGAAAATGATGGAAGATTTGCAGAAACAAGCCGAAAGATTTGACACCAAAATTCATTATGAAATGATTACGAAAGTGGAATTTTCTAAGGAAAAAGGCGGAATTCACAAGCTTTGGGCAGGAGAGAAAGAAATTTTGGCTAAAACTGTGATTATTTCCACTGGAGCTACAGCCAAATATCTTGGGCTGGATGATGAGAAGAAATACTCTGGCGGCGGAGTGTCTGCGTGTGCTACATGTGATGGATTTTTTTACAGAAACCAAGAAGTTATCGTAGTTGGAGCAGGGGACACGGCAGCAGAAGAGGCGACTTACCTTGCTAATATTTGTAGCAAAGTGACCATGCTTGTGAGAAAAAACTATTTCCGTGCTTCTAAAGCAATGGCTCACAGAGTGGAAAAAACGCCGAATATAGAAGTGAAATTTAATCACGAATTGATAGGCATCAAAGGAGAAAATAACTTGGTGGAAAAAGCTGTGGTTATCAACAACCAGACCCAAGAAACTTCTGAAATCCCTGTCAGCGGGATATTCATAGCCATAGGACACCAGCCTAATACAGAGATATTCAAGGGGCAGATAGATATGGATGAAAACGGCTATATCATCACCGAAGGAAAATCTTCTAAAACCAATCTTCCTGGGGTTTTCGCGGCGGGAGATGTTCAGGATCATATTTATCGTCAGGCAATTACAGCGGCAGGAAGCGGATGTATGGCAGCGATAGATGCGGAAAGATATTTAGGCGAATTGAAATAAAAAACGACTATGAAAGCACTAATTTATGTTTTCCTTGGGGGAGGAGCAGGAAGTATTTTTCGGTTTATGATTTCTAATTATGCTCATAAACTGCCGATGGCAGGCTCTTTTCCTATTGGAACGCTTTTGGCCAATGTTTTGGGATGTTTTTGCATTGGGATATTTTCTTCTTTATTTAAAGAAAATGAATATTTGAAATACCTTTTGGTTACAGGATTTTGTGGTGGATTTACTACATTTTCCACATTTTCTATGGAAAACATCACTCTTTGGCAGAGTGGACAGTATGGAATTTTGGTTTTGTACTTGGCATTGAGCATTGCATTGGGGCTTTCCGCGGTGTATTTAGGAAGTCAGCTTTTGAAATAAAGTAAAATTTTAATATTGATTTTCAAAGCATTACTGATTAAGTTGTGAAAAATACGGAAATAAATTTGTCAATATAAAAAATATCCTTATATTTGCACCACTGAAATGAAAGATTATTTCATTTTTGGAGAGATGGCAGAGCGGTCGAATGCGGCGGTCTTGAAAACCGTTGACTGTAACAGGTCCGGGGGTTCGAATCCCTCTCTCTCCGCAAGATTAAAACTAAATTATAAGGACTTTTGAAAAATTCAGAAGTCCTTTTTTTATTTCAAGTTCTGAAAGTTTTCACAAAGCGATATTCTTGCTTTTTCCTGCACTTTATTTTTTCTAAAAATACATTCACAGCCGCGAAGAAATATGCAGTATCTTTGTTTCTTATATTTTTAATAAAACATTAAATAATGAGAGATAAAATAAAAAATATTAGATATTTTGAAAACTACATCAACAAAGAGAAAAATGATAGAATTGAAAGAATATTGAAATTAATAAATAATGAAATAAAAGAAGAAAGAATTGTATTTGTTAAATCTTTTATGGCAAGAGATATTGTTATATTCTCTTATTGCTAAATATTCCGCGGGTTATCCTATAGAAGAGTTGTATACAGATTATTACAATGCTTTAGAATATATGCACCAGAGCTGGATGGTATTGGACAATCGTGCTTATCTAAAAGATACTAAATACAATCATTATTTTGGCTCAGACTATGATTTGATGCTTTGGATGCTTTCACTGGGATATTTATTAGATGTTGAAAAACAGAAATATATGCTGCTTTTAGAAATATTAGACCGATTTTCTGTAAAAGACCTGCTCTATGAAACCATTATTAAAGCCAAAATATCCGAACGACCACCTATAACAGAGGAAAGTTATAAAATGATAATGGATATGCCATGGGCGTATGAGTCTCTTCGCCATGCCGTCCTAGAAACAGATGATGAATATGGAAAAGAACGCTCTTCCGCTCTGATTGAACATTTCTTAAATAAAGAATTTTATCAAAGGCACAAAGGTTTTAGTTTTTATGACCATCATAAGAGTGATAATAACATATATTATGGCTATTGGAGTTTTGAAAGTGCTGCTATTGCTGATATTTTATCCGTAGATATCTCACCTTTTGAACTTCCCTAAAGATATATTTTTTTACAAAAAGTAGAGTAGGAGGTAAATAAGAACACAAACAAAATGGAAATTAAAAAGAAAGATTTACAAAGGAAAATAGAATCTATGCTTTCTAAAAAATATAAATCAAGATTAGGAGATGCTGGATTTATTACTTTTTTTGGAAATACTATAGGAGTAGAATATACTTTTGGGTTCAGACTGCAATTCGATTGTATGTTGACTTTTACAGGTTTTACAGTCGTCTTAGAAAAACTGGAGCATTTTTTCTCTAATCTCTTATTAGATGAGTTAGGTGAATACTATGATAACGAAATGGTATTTTCTTGCTATGAATTTTATCCTCAAAAGTATGAGTTTGTACAAGAAATCACCTCCGAGGCTCATTTAGAGGAGTTTTTATCGGAGTTTTACAAATGTCTTTCATATTATGAACAAGAAGTATTCCCTAAACTATTAGATATAAAATTTTTAGCTGATTATGTGGGGAGTGTGCCTTTTGAGAGAAAAGCAGAAATAGCTGTTGGAGGGAGTTTCCCAGTACACTTATTTAAAAAAATAGCTATATTAAAATGGGGCAATCATTCAAGATATGAAGAATACAAAAACGAAACATTGAAACTTATTGATTTGTATGCTATAAAGAAACCTGAAAAAACAGAAGAAGTTGCTATTTTCAAACAAGGATTTGATTATTTAATCACTCATTTAGAAAATGAACCTAATCCTTTTATAAAGGAGAATAAGTGACAGCAAGTTAAACGCTACCTCGCCTTGGACAGGCATAAGAAATTAAATCCATAAAAAACAATCAATGCAAAGCATAAATAAAATTACAGAGATATTCGATTTGTATTATTCAGATAAAATCACAGAAGAAGAAAGATTAACTATGTTAAAAAACACCTACGAAAAATCATTTATGCCATAGGCGCCCAGCCGCAACCTGAGAGTCTTTTGGCGTTGGAGAAATTGGCTTCCGAAACAGATGATGAAAAAAAATAAAAGAACTGGCACTGCAACAACTTGAAAAAAGAAAACGATTAGGAAGGTGGGAGCAGAAGAAAGATGATTAGAAAATAATTAATAAATTTATGTCATTAATTTTAATTCATTTATGTTAGTAAAAGCAATACAAATAGCGGTTAGCGCTCATAAGGAGCAAGTGGACAAGTCAGGACAGCCATATATTCTGCATCTTATCAGAGTGATGGATGCAGGAGAAACAGAGCAAGAAAAGATATGCGGAGTCCTTCATGACCTTGTAGAAGACACGGACTGGACTTTTGAAAAACTAGAAAATGAAGGTTTTTCGGAAGAAATCATTTCTGCACTAAAATGCGTAACAAAGCAGGAAAACGAAGCTTACGATGTTTTTATAAGCCGAATTAAAGAAAATCCATTGGCGATAAAAGTAAAACTTAATGATTTAAGGGATAATATGGATATTACTCGTTTAGTTCATATTACTAAAAAGGATAGAGAAAGGCTTAATAAATATCTAAAAGCATATCAGGAATTGAAAGCATGTTTATGACCTTTAATGTTCATTTTCAACCTTAATTAAGAAAGTAATAAAAACAAAAAAAGAGATTTAATTATTAAATCTCTTTTTACTTAGTAGCGGGAGCAGGGCTATTGTTGTTAATTGTAAATAACTGATAATTAAAAACATAAATGCTTTAAAAGATGCCTATAAGTGACCGTTTCGGGTCTGTTACTAAATACTATTTCCCAGTGATCAGTTTTAATAAATGTTCTCTCTTGTCGGGAGAAATCTCAAAAGTCACAGATATTTTATCATTATTAGGTGGCAAAGATTCTTTGTCCACAAAAACCTTAGGATAAGTAAACAAATACAATATATCAACACCAAGGCAATTTGCGATTTTGGAAAGTTCATTAACTTTCAGTTCTCTTTTACCATTTTCTATTTTACTTATAACAGCTATATCAACACTTAGCGCTTCAGCGATAACATCTTGATTTATGCCTTTAGCTGTTCTAATTTCCTTGATATTTTGTACAACATTCATAATAGTAAAGTTAAGTAATTGATTATCATTTTCTTTTGCGATTAAAGAGGTTTTATTTGCGATTTTGGAAAGATTTATTTGCGATTTTGGAAAGTTTTGTTTTACTTTGCAATACAATTTGTAATACAACTTGCAATACAAAATATAAAACAAAATGACGATATCACAAAAAATAATTAAAAGAATAATCTCAGATAATGATTTTTCTCTCAGAATGGCAATACACTTGAAAGCGACACAAGTGGCTGTCATTTTAAAAGCAAGAAGAAAATCAAATAGTTTGCTGTTACCGAATTGTATAGAATTTTACAAGCAAAATGGCTATTCTGATGATGAAATCCTAGAGAAACAACCAGGGCGAAAAAGCTCTTAAGTTTATATACTCCAACCATAGCCACGAAGGGTCTAAATATTATCACAAATTCTTTCTTCATAAATTTTTGGACAACAGACCAGCCTAGACGGGGTGCAGTGGCTTTTTAACTTAAAAACTCAATTATAATTTAAAATAAATAAGATGAAAAAAACAGACAAACCGCTTGCGGTAAATTTAGAATTTGAAGAGCAGTTAAGAGAATTGTTGTCACAGGCTCCAGAGGGCTTTGGGTTCTTGTGTTTCTATTACCTCACAAATGGAGAAAAATCTTGTGAAGAAGGTGTTATGCTTCATGCGGAAGGACCATTTATCGCAGATGCTATTGTAAGTGCAATGGAGGCAGAGGAACATATAGATACTTTAATACAGGCTGCGTCCTCATATGTTACTGAATGTAGAACTCGTGAAAACAAAGGTAATCATGACAAGCACCAAAAGACAACAGTATAATGCCTGCTACAGGCTGAGAAAAAAAGGAATAAAAGTTTCCACGCCAGAAAAAACCATATTTGGTTCAGCTGAACTGAGTGAGAAACCTACGGTTTTCCTGCTCCTTGAAAAGTTTTCTTTTGTTGTTCAAACTCAAATATTCGCAAATGAAAAGTAGAATTGAAAATCCCAAACTAAGGGCTTTTGTAGAGGGTTTCAAAAAAACATCCACACCAGTCACTGTTATAGATTTCATAAAAGGGAAAGGGGAAGGTTTTAGTATTGGTTTTAAAACTAAAATAGACAGATTAGCCAAGGATAGCGAGTTTGTAATAAAAATTGTAACTGGATAATGATTTACGAAAAAAGAAATAAATACACCTGGGTATTAAAGGAGAAAGAAAAAAACAATACAGCGCCTGTTTCAGAGGCTGTTTCGGAAAAGCCGACAAAACAAAATTCTCGATATAAAACAGCTCAGTATCGGACTTTCTGCAAAAGACTTTTTACTTATAAAAAGTTTGTTTGCAAAACTGAACTGAATATCCTTATAAAAGAACAACTGCATGCCAATACCACTTGGTATCGTAACAGAATGGTTCAGCTGGGTTTCTTGAAAGAGGAATTTAATGTTTTTAAACCAGGAGAGAATTTATAAAAGATGAACAAGTATTTTTTTCATTGTATTTAAATTTAAGTTTCCCAGCTGGTTTCGGTGTGAGCCTGCCAGCTGGTTTTTTATCTAAATTAAAATAATATTAAAACATAAAATAATGACAACAAAAGAATTAAAGGGATTATCATTTGCAGAATTAGAAAAATTATCATTCACAGACGAGTTTTTAAACAACGAACTTATATTAGATATTCTTCTGAATGAACTTGATATAAAACATCAGAAAGGCTGGTATTATTCTAGTGGAGATATCATGATAGTTCTGATTAATTTAACAGATAAAAACAAAAAGGTTCTGTCGAAAATTATCAAGGATTTTAACGCGTATAATATTCTTGTAGAAAAAGCGTATACAAATAACTATACAGAAGGAGTAATCAATGCTGCATATTTAATCGATTATAACAAAGAAAATTTTGGAGAGACATTATTGTTTGATTGGGATAAAGGGCTTTTTTATTATAAAGGCGCAGATGAATAAGAAAGAAGCTTTTTAGCATAGTAATTTATAATATTTCCCTTGTATCAAAAAGGATATTATACAAAAAAAAATAGACAATAATGAATTTCCCAATAAATCAAAATGATATATTCCAGGCGACTAATGGTGGTCTGGATCTGATACAGAGGTTTTTGCCTCAGGTTCGGCAGAACAAGCATTTTAAGATTCGGCACGAGGGGACAGAGTCTGCTAATCTTTCCAAGAAGGACGGGATTTATTTCGTGAAAGACTGGGGAGATACAGGCGGTTTCTATGCCGAAAGCCGAAACGGGATCCACATCTACGCCCACGAAATGGGGCTTACTTATTTTGAAGCTCTCTTGCAGCTGGGTAGAGAATTGGGGATTTTGGACGAGAATAAAACTAAACCTAAAAATATAAATGTATGCAAGTTTTCCGAGTTCGATGGAACGCTGAACGAGGAGGGATTTTGCTACGAAACCAAGGACTTTACAGCTTACGAGCTGGAGGTTCTTGGACCGTTGATGACGGAGGAAGTATGCCGAAAGTATGGGCTTTATTCCTTGAAGTCTTATTCTTGGCTCAAAAAGGAAGAGAACGCCCAAAAAGAACTCTGCAATGTCTACACGGTGGAGAGTTCCGAAACCTATCCTGTTTTTGCCTTTATCGTAAAAGCAGGAGGCGGAAAGAAGAAAATCCACCTGGAGGGAGAAAATAAAAATGTAGTAGTAGAAGAACCCGAAGAGGAAAGAGTTTGGCTGAAAATCTATAAGCCGAAATCAGCAGATAAGAAATACCGATTTTCTTACCTTGGAAAGAAACCCTCACAGCACATTTTTGGGCTGGAGAATGTAAAAAACATTTATAATAAACTTCAGCAGGAAGTAGAGGAGTCCTATGATGATGAGGAGGAATCTGCACCAGCCAAAGTGAAGAAAATAGAGCGAATTATCATCTGCTCTGGCGATAGGGATTCACTTAATATGGCTTCTACAGGCGAAACTGTGGTTTGGTTTAATTCCGAAACGGCGGATATTACCGAAACACAAATTGCGATGCTTTTCAAGTATGCATTTGAGGTTATCAATGTTCCAGACCTTGACCCTACAGGCTTCGAGGCTGGGAAGAAATTGGCTTTGGAGCATATGGATATCAAGACTGCATGGCTCCCAGAAAGCCTTACCAAATCAAAAGATTTCAGAGGCAATCCGAAAAAAGACTTTACCGATTTTATGAAGTCTGAAGCTGCATTTGAGGACAAGGAACAAAAAGAGCTTCGGGCAAAAGTGAAAAGGTTTCTGGAACTTGCCAGACCTGCTAAGTTTTGGATTGAAAAGTGGAGAACCAATAAGGAGGGGAAGAAAATAGACCACACACCAACCTACAGCGTGAATTACAAAAATGCGTTCAATTTCTTGAAGCTGAACGGATTTTTCAGAATAAAGGATACCACCAGAAAGGATGGTTACTATTTTGTTCAGCAGAATAAGCACATTCTTCGGGAGGTTTCCTCGCAGGAAATCAAAGACTTTTTCAATAAGTTTTTGGATGAAAAACAGAAAGAAAAAGGGCTTAGACTTTTTCCCGATGAATTGCTGAACATGGTCATTGGTTCAGAGGCAGTTTCGGAGAAAAAACTCCAGAACCTGGAAAGCAAGGAGTTTGATTTTACAGACTTTACTCCTACTTCTCAGTTTTTCTTCTTTGACAAGTTCATTTGGGAAGTCAGCAAGGATAAAATCGAGAGGATAGATAAGGGCTACAGCCGTTATGTGATGGAAGAAGACATTTTGAACGAAATCATTTTCCGTCAGACCAGAACGACTTTGAACACTTCTAAACTGAATATAGAAGAGCCGTTTTTCAACATTAAAAAAGATGAGAATAACAACTGGAAGTTGGATATTGTAAGAAGTGACTGCGACTTTATGAACTACTTTATCAACACCTGCCGAGTTCATTGGAAAGAAGAATTAAGGGATTTGAAACCGTCTGAATATGATAATTATCTTGACGAAAACAAATTTATTATCAATAAAGAAACGCTTTCAGAGGATCAGATCTACGAACAAGAATTGCATTTTATCAACAAGGTGTATTCTTTCGGATATATGCTCCACCGATACAAAGACCCTGCTAAGGCTTGGTGTCTTTATATCATGGACAATGAAGTGGTAGATGATAACGAGTCCCACGGGCGAACAGGGAAGTCTATTTTTTCCAGCCATGCTTTGAGATTGTTCATGAACTCCAAGTATTTAGGAGCAAGAAAAAAGGGACTGCTGGAGAGTGACTTCTTGTATGATGGAATAACGGAACAGACCGACTATGTGCTGTTCGATGATGCGGATAAGAGATTCCAGTTTCAGCAATTATTCACGGACATTACTGGAGACTTGAATGTAAACCCGAAGAACCAGAACGCTTATTTGATTCCGTTCTACTTGTCTCCGAAATTCTGTATTTCCACCAACTATGCGCCTTATGGGCTGGATAGCTCCACCAGAGGGAGGATTTTATTTATGTCGTTTGGGAATTGGTATCATGGCGAGATAGAAGGTTTTACAGAGCGAAATCCGATGCATGATTTTAACAATAGATTTTTCACTGACTGGGATGAAAAACAGTGGAATTTGTTCCTAAACTTTGCCATGCAGTGCCTACAGTTCTACCTTTCTACAAATGAAAAGATAGGAGCGCCAGAAGGGAACATCAGAAAGAGAAACCTATTGGCTGAAATTGGAATTGTATTCTTTGAATGGGCTGAAGATTATTTCAAAGATGAAAACATTAACCAGGCTGTATGCAGACGAGTAATGTATGAAAACTTGAAGAATTATAATAATTCTATGAAGCAGATTTCGGCGACTTCTTTCAAGAATAAACTAAAGCAGTTCTGTGAGCTGAAAGGATACATCTTTAATCCAAAGGATCAGCTGACAGATAAAGCAGGGCAAAGAATTATGAAATGGACAGACAGCAAAACAGAGGAGCATTTCTTCATCCAAGTCCCAGAGGAAAGCACCGAGGAAAACGAACCAGATGAACTGTTTTTTTAAAGATAAATATTTGAAACTATGATAGAAATGGAATATCCTTTAACCAAACAAATGCTGAGAAAGCAGTATGGTTATTTATCATTTGAGTGCACATTCATGAATATGGATGTTATCACCGTAAAGAGTGTGAAAACTTCAAGATGTGTAATGATTACTTATTGCGGAGCGTGGAAATCTGGGCTTATCTGCTGGGATGAAACCCTGCGTTGGGAAAAAGCGTTTCAGATCTTTAAGGAAGTGCCGAACAATTACAATGATTTAGAGCAATGGGAGAGAGAGAATTCGGAAAGAATAGAACTTTTCAAACCACCCAAGGACGACTATGTTTTTATAGATGACAAATTAGTAAGACAAGTGATAAAAACAAAATAAAAAAAACAAAAAAATGGATAGAATAAAATTATTTACAACAGGATTTACCCAAGTGTTCCTGGTTGTGCTGAACACTTATTTCATAACGAGAGAATTCCTATTCGGAATCCTTGCATGTGGCTTCCTTATTAGCTTTGTATGGTCGCACAATGTGAAGAAAATTGCCTTTGGCAGTGAGCTGGATAGAATTATTTATTCCCTTGGAGCGATGACTGGGAGTATACTGGCATTTTACTTCGGGAAATGGATTTATTAAAAGAACAATTTAAAATTTTTTAAAAAAAATGGAAACAAAAGAATTTAAAATTCAGGTGCCAGAGGGCTACGAAATTGACATAAAACATTCGACTTTTGAAAATATAATTTTCAGAAAGGTGGAAAGAAAACTTCCTAAAAAGTGGGAAGATTTAGAGAATGTAAATGGACATTATGTGGATAGTTGGGGTGATGTAAGATGTTATTATGGTGTTAATACTCCAGATCATACGAATAAAAACATTTTTCCTACAAAAGAAGAAGCAGAAGCATGTGTGGCACTTGCACAATTGTGCCAGCTTAGAGACAGATATAACGATGGTTGGAAGCCCAATTGGAATAGTAAGGCAGAAACAAAATATGTTATAGAAATATTTAAGAACAATATAGCTAAAAATCTTTATGGGGGTAAACGTAGAATATTAGCTTTCAAAACAGAAGAGCTTAGAGATAAATTTTTAGAAAATTTTGAAGATTTAATCGAAATAGCAAAACCTTTGTTATGACAGATCGCAGAGAAACAAGTGTAAAAGAATAATCAAAGTCTATAAAAATAAAAATATTTAAATTTTAATCATATGGATATTATCGGAAACATCTACAGCAGAGAGGCTGCGGAGCAGAAAACAGAAACATTTCGTGTTCAAGAGTTTTTATTGGACGCTTCTTACTTTGACAATTACAATCAGACCCAGCGAGAGAATTTCCTCAAAATGCAGGTCAAAAATGCGAACATCGATAAGTTAGCAGCAATTCCCGACGGAAGTAGAGTGAAAGTATTTTTCACGATAGAAGGAAGATTCTACGACAAAGAGGATGGAACAAAGGGACACGCTCAGAATCTCTCTGCGTTCAATTTCGAAGTGATTAAGCTGGCTGAGAATAAACCAGCCACTCCTGCTGCTCCTGCACCACAAGAAACCGACTTCTAGATGCTTAGGCGCTAATTAGTTTTTTTCATTGTAATCCGCTCAGATTTGGGCGGATTTTTCTTTTTGATATACATCAGTTTTCGCACACCTACAAGGCGGCGATTTTCACAACCCCCTGCCACCCCCAAAAAGTTGTAAAAAAGTTGTAAGAATTGTAAGGAATTATCCGAGCGCTCTGTTTGTCGGGTTTTATCGCCTTACAACTTTTATTTTTATTTTGTAAGGAATGGATAATCCTTACAAAAAAATTGTAAGGGAAAAACTGCCTTACAAAATGAATTTGGCTGTTGTATGGGATTCTTACAACTCAAAGTAAGGTATAAATATTTGAAAAATAAGCACTTACAAAATCCTTACAATTCTTACAACTTTTTTCCTACTTTTTAGAGAATTTCAGAATAAAAGTTTCAGAAACTAAAAAAAGCAGAGCCTTTATAATATGGTGGAAAAATCATATACTTGCTGAAAAAATAAGGATGCTAGTAAGTATATTTTTGCCAGTGAGTAAGCCGATCAAGCAGTTTTTGACTCAGAAATTTGGTGCGGAATATCAGCCAAGCCGAGATAATTGGTTTGGAATTCTTATCAGTTCTCTTTTGAGCAAGAAAAATTCGAACTGGGATGATCGTGCAAAAAATGAAGTTTTCGAGGAGGAATATAAAATTTCCTTTAAATTGTCTTATTCAGACAAACACGGAATCTGCATTCTTCCTACGCACGAGCAGCTGCTTCGGCGTGCGGTGGAAAGTCTATTTCGTGAGCATCTGTATGAAACAGCAGTTCTCAATAAACTCTACTATGATATAGAGTATAAAACCTCCATAGAAAACCTGCTGAATTTCTACGGGATCCATGAGGAAGAAAAATCCTATTATCAAACTATCATTAGGGATTTTAACAGGAAAAAGGATAAAATCGCCCAACGATTAGAAAACCAGCCAAATAAAATATTTTCGTAAAAAAACTTTAAAATATGGTGGAAATCAGCAATATTCCAGAAAAATTCTTTCGTGAAATTCGACAAATCGAAATTTTCAACGCCAAAGAATATTCATTCACAGCAAACAGCACAGGCAAGAGTGTTTCTGCTGAACCGAAAATAATCTTTAAAAACATCGTTCCCGAGGACTTTGACAGGTCTATCAAAAGAAAATCCAAAAACGGAAACACTTTTTTCGAGGTGGATTTATCATTTAATCTCTATGGTCTCAGCCCAATGAACATCAGCGCTTATTCTGTTCTTTTGAACAAAAAGAGTTTTGCTATCCGCCTGGTGACCAATGTAGATTCCATGATATTGGGCAATGAACAAGAGCCGTTCATGGTAGAAGTTCACGATGGGCGCAAGGATGATAATTCTGGAAGTGATAGGATGCAGATCCAAATTTCTGGCGCTACCATTATAGAGCCCAAAGCCCAGAGCTTATAATTTTTCTGTCTTTTTTTACGCACTAAACATTTTGGATTTTTGAAAAATAAAATCTAAGAATGTTTAATGGTAATACTTTATTAAATACTCCGCTGGCAATAGACAAAGGCTATTTGATGAGCCTTGTTCCATCATTGGCAGCGGAATTTATGTTGATGAAATCCTCTCCTATACAGAGTGTAAAGGAGAGAGAAATGCAGTATTTATCCAAAATCAACAAACAGGGAGAAGGGAAAGAAAACATGAAGTTTCCTGTAATAGTGGATATTGTGGGAGCAATCACTAAATATTCTACTTACTTCTCTTACGGCACCCAGTTCCTTGGGGAACTCTTGAAAGAATTGGATAGAAGCCCAAGTGTTTCGGGAATTATTCTCAATATAGATTCTGGAGGCGGTATGGTTTCTGGAACCGCAGAGCTTACCCATATCATCAAGAATTTAGAAACTCCTACTATATCATATACCAGCGGTTATCAGTGTTCGGCTGCGCTGGACATTGCTTCTGGGTGTAATTATCACATGGCATCTCCTTTTGCTGATAAAATCGGCTCCATTGGGACGATGCTCTCTTATCAAGATTTTTCAGCAATGTTCGAAAAATGGGGAGCAAAAATCTATGAAATCTATGCTCCACAGTCTATAGAGAAGAACAAGGAGTATCGTGAACTGATGAAAGGAAACGAAAAACTCTACACTGAACAGCTGAAAGTTTTAGCAGATGATTTTATTTCCAGGATGAAAGAAAATTTTGGGGAGAAGCTGAAAGATGATGGGCATGTTTTCAAAGGAAAAACCTACACTCCGAAAGAGGCTTTGGAAATCGGTCTTATAGATGAACTCGGCTCTCTAGAAGATGCATTGAGCAAATTTTAATCAATAAATTAAATAAAAATGAAATTTACAAGAATCACAGCCCTACTGGGACTAGCGCAACTGACATTCCATGCAGGAGTGTTTGGAACGCAGAAGCCTTTTGCGAAGCTATCGGAAGAGGAATTGGAAAAAATAGAAAACGCCTTGGCTGGTCTGGAATCAGAAGGAATGGCGGAAGAACTGGAAAAAACCAAGCAGAGTCTTTCTGATGCTGTAACGAATTTAGAGGTCGTAAAAAAAAATTCGGAAGAAACGGCACAGGTGGTAGAAGCCGCACTAGAAACTGCAGGGTTAAAAGAGGAAGCTAAAGAAAGCGTGGTGGAAAACATCGCTTTACTTGGGGAAAAATGCAAGGAATTCGGAGGTTCTAAAAACAGACATTCTGTAGTAGAGAATGACGGAACAGAGAATTCTGAAAATGGTTTGATTGGAGGATTTATGAATCCAGAAGATGAGCACAACAAGTTGCTCCAGAGAGTAAAAAAGTAGAATAAATAAAAAAATAAGAATATGAGTTTAAAAACAGATCAGATTAAAAACGAGCTTATTCGTTATTTATCTGTAAATCCTACTTTATTCAGCGGTATGGTTTTATCCAGTGAGGTTTACATCAACCGATTTGCTAGAACCGTAACCAAGGTAAAGGGACACTATCCATCGGTTCAGGCATTGATGAGCCATGCAGTTCAGATTTTTGAGTCCAAGAAAGTGACTCCGTATGGAGATATTACATTCTTATACAAAGATTTGAAGAATTTCCATCAAAAAGTGGATTTCCAAATAGATCCAGCGGAAATTTTGGGAAGTATTTTTGAAGAAAAATACGAAGAAAGCAAAGGACTGCAGCAAAAGAGCATTTCTGTTCTTGCTATGCAGATTTTAAAAGAAAAAGTGATTGATGATGTTAATATTTTATCCATCACTGGTAAGTTTGATGCTTCACAGAAAGGGCAGGCATCTCCTACATTCGGTTCATCAATGGACGGTTTGAACGAGGTTCACAAGAAAATAGCAGCGGATACTACAAATCCTGCGTTCTTGATTCCTGGTGATGCGATAACTAAAACCAATGTTTTGGAAGTGGTAACGGAATACGAAAGACAGATTCCATCACTTTATAAAAACAAAGTGAAAACTATCTTCATGAGCCAGACTGATGCGGAAGACTATCAGATTGCATACGAAGATAAGTTCGGACAAAACAAGTTCCAGGATGATGCCATGAGAACAAGACTTGGCAAGAGACAAATCGTGGGCATACCAAACCTTACCAAAGGAACTATCGTGTCTACGGTGGACAATAACCTATTAAGGCTTATTGATGAAATTGACAATCCAGCGACTATTACTTCGGTTCAAGAGAACGGAAGAATATTGGATATTCTTGGAGAGTTCTCTCTTGGATATGATTATGCTGTAAACCAATTGGTATTCACGCATACATCAGACGGAACGAAGAAACGAGGATTGAACAATGCGGATCAGAACGAATTGTTCTATGCAAGTGAAAAACTAAGTGTGTAATCCTATACCTGTAGGCACTTTTTGTGCTTACAGGTTTTTCTAAAAAAATAATATTATGGCAAAAGAAGACGAAAAAGTTTCTGAAAACATCGAAGAAACTACAGATAATACTTTAGCATCTACAGAAAATGTAGCAAAGGAAACTCTTGATACCAGTGAGGAGGAACTGAATGTTTTTGCGGACCAGCTGAAAGAAAAAGAAGCTGAACTGGACAAGCGTGAGAAAGAAATCTCAAAAAGAGAAGCTGAACTGGATAAGAGAGAAAAATCTCTTACAAAGAAAGAATCTAAACCAGCAGAGCCGAAAGCAGAAGCTGTTTCTTTTGAGTTCAATGGAGAAAAATACAGGTTCACTGATGATGCTCCGAGCAAAATCAGAATTGATGGTTTCATTAAAACTCAGCAGGAAATATCCCAAGACAAAGACATACTGCTTCAGTTGGTCGTTGGCGGGTCTGGATTGATAGAAAAAGTTTAACAAAAAAAATAAATAAAATTATGGCAAGTTGTTTTGATAGCATTCCGCACGAGAACTTGGAGCATTGTCCAAACGATGAAATCAATTCTGGGATTGCAACGAAGTTATATTATGTTCCTGTAGATTTCATTAAAAGCATGGCAAAGCCTACGATTTCTACTACCTATGCCAGCAGGGTAACCATTGCAGCAGGAGGTATTGTTCTCAATAAGGATAAAGCGTGGAAATCCATCGATATTCAGATGGATGAAGGAGAGTTGAAACCAACCCTTACAGGGAATGTGGGCAACAAGAAGACAAAAACAGAATTGGAATTTCTTATTCCTGGTCTCAGAACGGAAGTGCTGGGCTGGATAGATGCCTATAAGAATGCTCCGTGTGTTTTTGTGGTAAAAGATGCCAACGGAAAACTCTTTGTGATTGGAAACAAAGACCTTGGAGCAAGAATAGATTCTGCCGAGGGAACTACAGGTAAGAAGATAGATGATAACTCTGGAGTAACAGTGAAGTTGGTAGCGAATGCGAAAACTTGTGTGTATGAAGGAGAAATCACATTAGAACCTGCAGCGTAGAAAATTGGAAAAGATGGATAAAAAGTATTTCAAACTGAATGTTCCGATAGGAACAAGGATTATCAGTTCTCGTGGTGATTTTGTAGTGGAAGAAGTTCCAGATGATGCTTTTGATTTTTTCCAAAGAGGCTCTCAGTGGCTTTCGCTGGTGCCAGAGGCTGTAGAGGGTCTTTCCAAATTGTCGGAAACGAAACTTAAAAGCCTTTTAGCTCTCAAAGAAAGGCAGGATATGGCAGAAGACGCTGGCATTATCCAAGAGGCTTTGGAGCAAATTCTCCTTACGAGAACGGAGACAGCAGAAGATAAATCAAAATCACAAAAGAAACAGGAAGCCTAGTGCTTTCTGTTTTTTATCATTATGAACGCAAAAGAGCACCAGGAACTTTTAGAAAAGTATATTTCATACGGAGGAAACCAGCGGATAACGGAAGCCTGCAGGAGGTTTTCCCTGCAGAATTTCGCAAAGCTGAAATATGAATTTTCTCGATTGAATAAGCCTGCAGAAGCGAAAGTTTCAGCTGAAATCCCAACCGATAAACCAACAGACCAAGAGAGTGGAATTCCGAAAACAGAAGCGCCAAGAAAGATTTTCAATGATTTTATTTCAGATTATCCTGTAGAGCTTCATAAGGTTTTCCGTAAGCGCTGGGGGCTGTGGATGGAGGCTTGCTCCCTTAAAATTCAGCTCGGAGAACTTGCCCCTAAAGACGAAGACGAAGCCTTTGAGCTTCAGTGGAAAATTTGGAATTGTTTTAAAGAGTTTGACCAATGCCAAAAAGTGCTGAAACATTACAGAGAGCATAAGAGAATAATGCCTTTGGAAACTGAAACCGATTTTGAGGGTATGAGCGAGCTGGAAATTTATAAATATCGGGACAATCTTAGGGCGCTGATTACAAGGAGGAAACAGACCATTAAGAAAATGGAAAATTCCCTGCCTGCTCCCAAAGATCCAGAGTATAAGAGCCGACTGCACACGCTGAATCTAAAACGGGAACAACTCCAAGAAAAAGAAAACGAACTCATGGAATGCGAAAAATTTTTGAATAATGGAAAATAAAATACATGCTCCTTTGGAATGGTATACGGTTCAGAGGAAAGTAAAAGAGTTAGTGCCTTGTGATTTCAATCCAAGACAAATAAATGATGCCGATATGAAAAAACTCCGAGAGAGCTTGGAGAAATTCAATTTGGTAGAAATTCCAGTCATTGACCTGGACAATACGCTGATAGCAGGACACCAGAGAGTAGCTGCGTTGTTCGTGCTGGGGCGTGGTGAGGATAACATCGATGTAAGGATTCCAAACCGAAAGCTTACCGAGGAGGAATTCAAAGAATACATGCTCCGAAGTAATATCCATAATGGCGAATTTGATTGGGAAAAAATAGAGGAATTCTTTCAAGATTTAGACCTTGAAGGTATTGGAATGGATATGGGCGATTTTGATGAATTTTTGAAGCAGAACGCTGTGCTTCCGCCTGAAGAAGAGGGCGATTTTGATGCCTCGCTCCCTGAAAAAACGCAAAGCGTGGAGGGGGATTTATTCGAATTAGTTTCTAAAGATAAAAACATAAAGCATAGATTTTTGTGCGATAGTTCTACCGATTCAGAGAACTGGGCAAGGTTGCTTGGTGATGACAAACTGAACCTATTACTTACCGATCCACCGTATAATGTAGACTATCAAGGAGGAACGAAAGACAAACTAAAAATCAAGAATGACAAAATGAGCAATGATAATTTTTATCGTTTCTTGTATGATTTCTTTGTGAATAGTTATGTTTTTTCTCATGCTGGAGCACCTGCGTATGTGTTTTATTCGGATTCGGAGGCTATCAATTTCAGACAATCTATGCTGGATGCAGGGTATAAGATTTCCTCTACTTTGGTCTGGGTAAAAAATTCATTTGTATTAGGAAGGCTGGACTATCATATGCAGCATGAACCTGTTATTTTCTGCGAAGAAACACAGCCGACAGAGATAGAAACACACCGTTCCCTGGTATATGGCTGGAATGCAGAAGGAGCTCATCCTTGGTATACGGACAGAAAGCAAAGTTCGATTTTAAGGTTTGACAAGCTGCAGCGAAACGCAGACCATCCTACGATGAAGCCTTTAGATTTAATGGGGTATTTGATAAAGAATTCCAGCAGGCAAGGGGAAATTGTAGGTGATGGCTTCTTAGGTTCTGGCTCTACCTTGATAGCTTGTGAGCAAAATTGGAGAGCGTGCAGAGGCTTTGAGCTGGACACGAGGTTTTCGGATGTTATTGTAAGACGGTGGGTGTCCTATATGAAAGAAAACGGATTGGCTTATGAAGTATGGAGGAACGGGAAACAGCTTACAGATACTGAGATAGAGCAATTTAATAAAAAGTCAGAGGAATAAACCTCTGATTTTTTTTATAAAAAAGTGAAAAAAGTTCATAAAATATTTGCATAATAGTATATAAATGTATATCTTTGTGGTGTTAAATTGATAAACGATAGTTCTATGAAGTACAGCGCATTTTTTAGAGAAATTAGAAAAAAAGGTTGGTGGTTCTTAAGGCAGGGAAAGGGAAGCCACGAAATTTGGACAAACGGCAAAATAGAAGTAGCCATTCCCAATCACGGAGCGAAAGAATTGTCCAGCGGATTAGAAAAAGCATTAAGAAAACAAATGGGACTGTAAAAAGTCCCATATTAAAAAAATAAAAATATGAAGACAATAAATGTAATAATAGAAAGAGCAAACGATGGAACATTCGGGGCTTATGCTGAAAATGTACCAGGAATCTATGGAGCAGGAGATGATGTAAAAGAAGTAAAACAAAGTATTCTTGATGGAATAGAAACGATGAAAGAAATTGGCAACTTTCCTTATAAAGAATACGAAATAAAGTATAAATTTGACACGGAGAGTCTTTTGCAATATTATAAAGGTATCTTGGGAAATCCTGCATTTGAAAAGATTACAGGTATCAATCAGAAGTTAATTCATCATTATGCTACTGGTTTAAAAAAACCTCGTGAAGCACAGCGCAAAAAAATTGAAGAAGGCTTACACGCTTTAGGAAGAGAACTTTTATCAATAGAACTATAAGTATCAATTTAACACATTTACTTTATCTATTGTTGCCCTGCATTTGCAGGGCTTTTTTTGTGTTTTGCTGTGAATTGGGGGTTTCTTATATTTGGAGCATGGAATTGTCAAAATTCAAGAAAGACAGCAGTTTTCAGCGTATAAAAGCGAGTTACCTGGATGAGAGTTCAGTGGAACTGACCGAGCGTGAGGCAGAGAAGAAGAAGCGGATGAGCCACGCATGGTCACTGAGATTGAATAACAAATACTCTACTTATCAAGTAATTCAGATACTAATGAGAGACCACGGGATTTCTCAGGCTTCGGCGTATCGTGAGTATAATATGTCCATGCAGATTTTTGGAGAGCTGGAGGCTACCACATTAGCAGCAGAACGACAAATACTGAAAGAGGCTTTCTGGAACGAATACCAGAAGGCTGTAAAGGCTGGCAACGGAGACCTTGCAGTTAAGGCATTAAAAGAGTATAAAGAAATATCTAATATTGATAAAAATGAAAACGAGATAGACCCTAATAAGATACAGGCGCATGAGTATAACATCAGAATGCCGAGAAGAATTTATAAGATGATGGATAAGGAGTTTGCGTATGGTGTAGTAGATTTTAATAATTTAGAAATCGAGGATGCAGAATTTAGGGAAGTAGAAGAAACGGAAGATGATGATGAATAGAGAGATTAGCAATTTGATAAAGCCACAGAAAGAGATTCTGCTCAATCCCATGCAGATGGCGGCAGTGTTGGCAAACCATCGTTATAAAATTCCTTATATCACAATAGAAGCAGCGAGGGGGTCGGGCAAGTCTACTGTATTGGGGTGGTTTTTAAAGGAAGCCGTGAGGCAGATGCCACGCTCTACTGGTGTGATTGTGGGGGAGACCTTTGTGCAGATAAAGTCCAGAACCCTACCATCTACCAAGGAGGGGCTGGAGATGTTCGGGCTGTATGAAGGTTATGACTATGTAGTGGGAAAGAGCGGTGTATCTATGGGATTCGAGCGACCATTCCAAGCGCCCGACAGCTGGAATAATGTAATTCATTTCAGAAATGGCGCCATTGCGGTGATGGTTTCGCTAGACAATCCCAATTCAGGAAGGGGGTTGAATTCTTATTGGGTAATGGGCGACGAGGCTGTATTGCTTACCTACGACCGATTATTCAACAATGTTTTGACAACTAACAGGGCAAAGAAGGAAATATTCAAAGGTAAATCTATGCTTCATGCCGAGATATTCGTTTCTTCCGTGGCTATGACCAAGAAGGGGGAATGGTTTACTAATAGGGAGAAAATGGCAATAGAAAACCCAAAAGAATATACCTTTATCAAAGCATCTTCGAAAGTAAATATTCACAACCTAAAGTCTGGCTGGATAGAGAAGATGAGAAGAGAGGCACTCTCTAAGACTATGTTTGAAGCTGAGATACTGAACATCCGCCCTGGGAAGATTGCGGACGGCTTCTATGCACAGCTGACCAAGAACCATTATTATAAGTATAAATACGATATTGATGCTTTGGGGGATTTGACAGAAAACTATGTGCCAAGCAGTAAGTATGACACTGACCTGGTGCGTGGTGTTCCGCTTCAATTCAATTTGGATTTTGGTGGAAGAATTAACTGCGGGACAGTATCGCAGTATTTAGAAAGCCAAGGAGAGATAAGATTCATCAAGGAGTTCTTTGCGAAGAACCCAGATAAACTTTCCGATATGGTTAAGCAGTTCATCGACTACTATAAACACCACCAATCCAGCTGTAATGTAGTGCATCTGTATCACGACCGCTCTGGTTACAAGTCCGAGGCGAACTCCAAGACTACATTGGCAGAAGATGTAGAGAATGCGCTCCGTTCGGCGGGTTGGATAGTGATTAACCAGACACCGAACACGAATAATCCCGAGCATATACAGAAATTCAGATTGATTAACGAAATTCTTTCCGAGCAGAATCCTCGGCTTCCTATTGTTAGGATAAATGAAAATCAGTGTCCTAATTTGATTATATCAATGGAGAATGCACCGCTGACAAGTGATGATGCCTTTAAGAAAGACAAGTCCTCCGAGCGAAGCAGTACAATTCCACAAGAACACGCCACTCACTTTTCGGATACGCTGGATTACTGTTTGTTTTGGCAGTTCGGTTATCTTTTGGATTACGATTACTCTGATTCCTTTATTATTACCAACATTTAACATCTACAGGGTCTCCTCATTCCGAGGGGATTTTTTTGTTTTTGGCTTTCCAGCATTTCGGGGAAGTCCCTTTCATATTTCGGTAAAAAATAAAACTGCAATTGTAGAAAAAACTAAGGCGGCTCGTGGGTTAATTCGCACGCTTTGAGAAAAAAACAAAAAATTCATAGGTTAATAGTTTGATAAACAAATGATTAGTTTCAAAATTTTGAGAAAGAGCCTTGTTTTTTGGTGTTTTTTAGTGTGTCTTTTATACTCTCGGGGTGTTGTTTGATATTTGCGGTATGGAAAAAACGCTGTTTTTATCTGATGTTCTCACGGAAATGAAAAAAGTAGACGCCCGCAAAAATCCTGTTCCTTTTTCTCTAAAAATTAGAAGTTTTAACCTGCAAAATAAAACGGGGGGAAAATTGATAAGTTACGAGGAGGCGGTTCTGCTTCGTCCTCCTGCGAAAAAAGGGGCGGTAAGGCTGGCGGATGAAACACCTTTTAAAAATCCTAACCATTGGGAAAATCGCACCAGGAATATCAAACTAAAAAACGGCGAAATAAAGAAAATACATATTATTTTCATCGAGGAATTTAACGGCAAAAAGGTGGTTTTTTAATAAAAAAAAATAAATAAAAATGCAGAAAATAGACATTAATACCTATATAGTAGGGGGTGATTCTGTGGTGAGTTTCAGTGGTGCTGCCAAAGGCGCCAGCGCAGAGCCTCACAGCGTTGCGAAAATAAACGCATCGGCTACGGATTCCAATAACTGGTGCAACTGGGGCGATGATAACCAATATCCTAAACGCCTGATGGAAAAGGTGGCGATGGTGGGCGCTGCTTTGGGTGGATTGGAGGTGCTTACTTCGGCACATTATGGGCTGGGGCTGAAGGTTTTCGAATTGATAGAAACTGAGGGCGATGCAGAGTTTAGGGAAAAAATTCCAAGCAGTGAGCCGAATATCTATGATTTTTTTGATAGAACGCAGTTTGATTTGGTATTGAGCGATTTGGTAGCGGATTTCGAGTGCTTCGGTATTGCTTTCCCAGAATTTCTGCTGAGTCCAAACGGCGAAGAAATTATTTCTGTATCGAGACAGCAGGCGGGGTTCTGTAGGTTCGAAAAGCCCAAAAACGGCATGATAGAAAATATCTACATCAATTCTGCTTGGGGCGAAACGGATTTTAACGAAAAAGATACCATAAAGGTGCGATGCTTTGGGCAGAATTTGTCCATGCAGGAAATCAAGGACTACTGCAAGGCGAAGAAAATCGGCAAGTTAATTGTTCCGATTGTCAATACCTTGATGATAGAGAAAGTTTATCCATCAGTCGGTTGGCATTCTTCGTTCAAAAACGGCTGGATGGATGTAGTATTGTCCGTTCCAGAGCTGAAAAAACGAATGTTTGAGCAGCAGTTTAATTTTAAATATATGATTCATATCGCTGATGATTTCTTCATTCATAGATATGGAAAGGATGAGTGGGCGAAGTTCGACAGCGAGTTGAAAAATAGATACCGAGAAGAGCTGGTAAACAGCATAGACAAAGAGATGACGGGGAATAAAGGAAGCGGAAAAAGTTTGATTTCTCCATTTTTTAGGGACAAAAACTCGGGAGAGCTGATAAAGGGAATTCAGATTGAGGAAATCAAGCAGACACAGGCTGGCGGTGATTTTCTGCCCGATGCCAGCGCAGGAAACTCGGAGATTTTGTTCTCTATGGGGGTAGATCCAGCCCTGCTGGGAGCGGGTGTTCCTGGTGGAAAAAACTTGAGCGGTTCTGGTTCTGATAAACGGGAGGCATGGACGATTCTTTGTGCGAGACTTCCGAGGAAACACGCCCGAACGCTTTGGGTTTTTAGGCTAATTCAGAAATGGAATAACTGGAACAAAGACCTCGTGGCAAAATTCCCGAATATCAATCTGACAACTTTGGACAAAAACCCAAATGGACAAGTGGCAGTTAAGAATTAAATTGCCAAAAGTAAAAGTTTCGTAATCAGTGCGGAAAATATAGTAACAATGGAAAAAATAACAGAGCAGAAAGCCAGAGAGCTGGTGAGCTTTCCCAAGAATTTTGATTTTGAATTGATAGACCAGCAGTATGGATTTGAGAGAAAGATTTTCTCCTTGGTAGACAAAGAAGTATTCCAAGAGCTGGAAACCTCCAATCCAACGGCTTATAATAATTTGGTAACGGCGGGACTTCATTACAGCTTTGTTTTGTCGCTTCCGAGGATAAAGGTTCATCTGAGTAACTATGGAATTAACCAATATGAGCAGGGAACGACCAAGAACGCCAGCTGGTGGGATGTTCGTGACTTGGCTTTGAGTTGGCTCAGAAAGGCAGATTTTTATTTAGCAAAAGCCTTGAATCTTTTGGCGGAAAAACAGGAATTGCCTTTTTTCAAGAGAAGTTTCTCGCTTCTGCCGTTTTCTGAAACGAGATATTACTTCGGAGAAATTTCTCCAGAGGTTTATTTGATGCTTTCAGATTTGATGCGTGGTGCTTTGGATGAGTTTCTTTCCAAAATGAAACCTTGTGAAGCAGATGTTCTTCTGGGCGATGATGTGCTGAAAAATTTAATAAAAAAATACTGTATTGATAAATCAAAAGCAGATGCCACAGCAGAGCAGGGCTATCTATTTACCAGTACAGGCATCGTGGTGCAGTATGAGGAATTGCCGTGGCAAAAGTCTGTAGTGCTTACAGATGAGGAAAAAATAAGATTCCAGGAAGGTCATCTGAGGGGAAGCGAAAGGTATCTTACGCAAATTTGGGACTATCTGAGCAAGAACAAGGACAATTTCCCTTGCTGGAATGCCGAGGACTCTCAGCTAAAAGTCCCTATCATCGCAAAAAAAGGAGGTCTTTTCTTGTAATGTCTTGTCTTTTTTTAGCACCCTGCGGGGTGCTATTTTTGTTTTTGTGATTACAGAAATACATACAGAAGATTTGCATTATTGTCCAAGCACAGAAGTGTTTGGAGGTATTTTGGTGAGGCTCTACTACGCTTCTGTTTGGGACTTTGCGAAAATAGTTCTTCCCGAAGCGGAGGGCTACGAAGACAGCAGGAGAATTTCTAAGGGAAATATTTTACTCAAACACGGAAAAAGTCTAAAGGCTGTGGATGTTTATCTAGACCAAGGTTCTCTATCGGAGAAGGTCACTGGCAGTGCAAAGAGATGGAAGCAGATGAGCGAGCTTTCGTTTCAGCTGACAGGAATGACGCCTAGAAACCTTGGTTTTCTTTCCCAGACGGGAAATTCTGGGTTGGTGTTTTTTGTCTCGGATAGTAATGGCAGAGTTTGGGTTCTGGGGAATCTTAGGAACGCTGCATACCTTACCAGCGGAGACGCTACTTCTGGGAAGAAATTCGAAGAGGATAATATGGTAAATTTCACTTTTTCAGCCAATACAGCGCTGTATGAATATGCAGGAAACATCGCAGAAATAGGAGAGATAGGAGAAAAGGAGGGAAAAAAACAAGTAGGAGGATTCTCCAGAGGATTTAGTAAAGGATTTAGAATATAAAGGACTATGAGTAATTTAACAACATTAGAAGAAATCAACCAACTTCTTCCCGATAATAATAACGGAGAAATTACAGAAGCAAACATCCGAAAATGTTTTGAGAAGACTTTTATTGAATTAGATAGAAAGGTAGATGGCGGAGCAATTGGGAATATGCATAGTGTAATTCAATACAAGGCAAGTATAGATGCTTCTAATATTGAAGCTGACAAGTTTTATGAAGCAATAAAACCATTTATTCCAGCATCCAGCGGAGGAGGAACAGCTGATATATCCAAAGCAGAAGTCACAAAAATGCTGAATGATGTGATAATAGGTGGGGAAAATTTAGTGAAAAACACTCTAACTCCTATGCTTGGTGCTAATGATACAGGAACAGGAACTTCTGTGGTTATGGAAGATGCAACAGGAAAGTTTACAAGAGTTACTCCAGCCAGTGGAAAGGCTGTTTCTCTGTATGGGTTTAGAATAGAAGGTTCTAATGATGGATTTTACTCCAAATCCATTGATGTTCGGCACTCACACTCTGGAGCTGTGATGATTTGGAACAAGAGTATTCCACCAAATAAATGGACAAGAATAAAACTGGAAAAAGCCACAGATAGCGAATTTTTCTTGTTGTCTATGACTACTCCAAATGTGCCTTTGGATATCAGAAAACTGAAAATAGAACATGGCACGAAGGCTACCGACTGGCGCCCGAATACCGATGAAATAATGGTAACTGTTTCAGCTTCAAAAATTGATAATGTATTTAATCAAAATGACCTGACAATTATTGGAGAAAATAATGGGTCTAATGATAGAGCAATATACAATATCCCTAACTTGGATTCTATCACAGCGATTCTTGACCTTCATTTTATTTTTTCAGACGGAACAAGTGTGGCATTACAGGGGGCAAAATCGGTAATGCTTTCCAGTGGCAAAAAGGGTATTCCTTTCCACAGCAGCATTGCAAACGGAAAGAATATTTCAAAAGTTTATTTACGAGCAATTTTAAAATAATCAATAAAAAATAAAATCATGAATCATTGTATTTCAGTAAAAACTAACAAAGAGTTTTTCTTCGGAGGAGCGAAGATAGGGTTTATCAAAATGACCATAGACAGTATAACTAACTTACCTAAAGAAAGAAAATACAACTTGGTTATTACCGACAGCTGTTATAAAGAAGTTAGCGAAAGGCAGCCATTTGCTCAAGAAGACGGAAGCGTAGAAATGAGAGATGTAATAATTCAGAGAGAGATAGGCTCTATTGTAAGGGAAGACTTGTCTTTTGGCTACGAGCAGTTAAATGCTTTGGCTCAAGTTTTAAAAATTGACAAGAGCCAATTTGAATCAGAAACAGACTATATCAATGAACTATTCAGACAGGGGCTTTATGTAGTGACAATTCAAGAATGCAAACAGGGACTACTTGGGGTAAAAGGAAAAGGAAGATATCAAACGGAAGCAGCCGATTGGTCTATAGTAAGAGAATAAGATATGAAAGAGATAGCGAATTTTTTAGTTGGATTGGTGTTGTTCCTACTGGCGTGGGCGCTGTTTCTTCCGATTTCGTTTCTCAATTTTTTTATAGTTGGGCTTAAATTCAAGGATTTAGGCTATTTCAAGAGTTCGGCGGTCAATTTAGACCGCTTCGGAAACTCAGAGTTCCGAACTCTTTTTAACTTGACTTTAAAGAAAAAAGAGGGCTATAAATTTGGAAACATGGAGGAAACTATCAGCTCGGTTTTGGGCAAAAACCAAAGGGATAACACGCTTTCATTTGCTGGTAAAGTGCTGGTATTCATTCTTGATACGATAGACAAAAATCACTGTAAAAAAAGCATAAAAGAATTTTAAAAATGAATATAAAAGAATTTATTGTGGACAACCTGGTGTTGTTATACAAAGGGAGTTTTTCGCAGAAGTTGTTGGCATCAGCACAGTTGTCACTAGCGCCAGCGGCAGCGCTGACTCTCACGGAGCGAATTAGTGGATGGTATGTAGAAAGTGAATTTTTCCTGTTCTGCTTGTGTGTTGTTTTAGCGATAGACCATGTTTTAGGCAGTTATGTTCATTGGAAAGTTTACAACGATTTCACTTTTAAAGACAATCTTAAAGGTCTCATTACCAAATTATCTATCCTGCTGGTGGGCTTTATTACCTTATCAGTTGTGAATAAGGTTCTGGAACCGATAGAGTTTTTCAAGAGTTATTTCAGTGTGTTGGTTCAGCTCATGGTTATTCTCTATCCTGGTTCTTCTGCACTTACGAACATGTCAGTTCTTACTGGGGGGAAATTTCCGCCGAGCGGACTTTTGGATAAAATAAAAAACTTCCACAATAGTGGAGATATTGACGATTTAAAAAGCAAAAAAGATGAAAAGTAAAATCAGCCACAGAATAGGATTCTGGCTCCTGCTTGCTTGTCTGCTATTGTCCATGGTAAGCTGTGGGAGCCGAAAGGTAGTCCTAGAAAAAGAGAAGTCAGAAATCAGCATTCACGAAGCTGAAAGAGAGAAAAAAGATTCCACGGGGATTTCCCAAACCAGGGAACACGAGGAATATAGCAGTATCAGTATGGATTCTGGTTTTAGTATTACTCCGATTGGGAATACACCTGCGGAATTTTCATTTTTCTACAATGGTAAAGAAGTCAAAGGAAAGACTACAGGGAAACTGGATTTTAATAATAAGAAGGATTTGTCAAATAAAAAAACAGACACCTATAAAACAGATACTGTTGCAGTAAGCACCGATAAAGAAAAAGAAACTCAGACTAAAGCAAAAACCGAAACCAAATCCAAGCAGACCGAACGGAGGGAGAGCTGGTGGGTTTATTTCGGAATATTTGCTGCGGGAGGTCTATGCTGGGAATTTTTGAGAAACAAGATATTTTAACCTTAAAAAAATTAGAACATGAGTACATTAGATGCCTTAGGGCTTATTTTCATTGGAATTGGGATTGGTTTTGCGCTTACCAAAGGCTGGCAGCTTCATAAGTCCATTAAGGAGAAAGTCCGCAGAGATGCCGAAGAAACCGAAAGAAAAAGAAAAGAAGAACAAAACCAAAATCCATAAATATGAAAACAGTATCCCATTTTAGAAACAGATTCGGGGTTCCCAATCCTGCGGGGGCTGGTTATTTGGTAACCATAGACCTGCCGTATCCTATGCGGTTGGCTTGGGATAAAAACCAAATAGTAAGAAAAATAACCTGCCACAAGGAAATAGCAGAGCCGTTGAAAGCCGTATTTTCTGATATTCTGAAGCATTACGGACCAGATAAAATCAGAGAATTGGGCATTGATATTTTCGGAGGCTGTTTTAATTTCCGAAAAATGCGTGGGGGCAGTGAGTTTTCAGTGCATTCCTGGGGACTTGCGATTGACCTTGACCCTGAAAGAAATCAGCTGAAAGAAACAGCCAGAACAGCCCGTTTTGCCCGACCAGAATACAAAGCAATGATTGATATTTTTTACAAACACGGCTTTATTTCGCTCGGAAGGGAGAAAAACTACGACTGGATGCATTTCCAGTGGGAAAAATTTTAGTAAAAAATGAATCAAATCAGCGTTCCAGACTGCTGGGAGGAGCTTACGGATTACCAGCAAAGAGAGATTATCCATATCATCAGCCATACTGATACGGAAGATTTTACCGAGCAGTATATGCAGATAGTGCAGATTCTTTTGATGAAAAAAGGAAGTATTTGGGAGCGTATTAAGATGAGAAAGGTTTTGAAAAACATACCGATTTCCAATTTTGCTCCAGCTCTTAAATTCATATCAGAAGAGCCGAAACTGCATCATTTCCCAGAAATCAAAGGCTTGGTAAAACCTGCTGTGAGAATGGGGGATATTACCATAGAGCAGTTTTCTGTCTGCGATACCTTGTTCTATCGTTACCAGACCGAGAAAAAAGAGGTGTATCTCCGCCAGCTGGTGGCGGCATTATATCGGCTGGACCCGAAGAGCGAGAGCAGAGAACCGAAATTTGATAAAAACCTGCTTCCGAAAGTTGCCGAAATTACAGACAAAATCGATGTAAAGGAAGCCGAGCGGATTGGGTTTATCTTTGGGTCGGTGAGGATGTATATTGCCAAGGTGTATCCGAGCATTTTCAAGAGCGACACGCCACGCTCAGAAGATCAGCCTGTATTTGCTGTCAAGAAAAAATTCACTCCATTTTCTCAAATTGTAGTGATGATGGCAGCAGATGAACTCCGCCTGCTGGGGAACCTGCACGAGTGCCAGAAAACTCTGCTGTATGATTTCATGAATGCATTTTTGGAAAGTAATAAAATTCACAAACTGAAAAATAAAACATAATGAGAGGAACATCTTATTTAGAGTTAAAGAATTACTTTAACCAAATCGTGGAAAAATCTGAATTCTTGGAGGATTTTATTGGTTATTTTTCAAGAGAATTAAGAAACAAAGAGCAGAGTTCCAGAGGAATTCAGTTTCCGTGCTTGGCTCTTTTTAATTATAATTTTGGGATTGAGGGGGAGCAGATGGCGACTTCATCAGCGGTGCGAAATCTGAGTTTCGCTATTCTTTTGGACGCTCCAGCAGATGATTACGAGAAACAATACGAAGCGATAGACAAGGCGGAAAAACTGGCTCTAAAAGTAGCATCACGAATGCGTTTTGATGCCAATAGACCCGAGCACTTCCTCTACGGCGCATTTGTTAAAAATAGCATAGAAGTCCGCCCTGTGGAACTGGATATAAGCAGGCTCTTCGGGGTAGAAGTGAGTTTCCAGCTGAAGAACATTCAGTCGCTGAAACTTGATGCTGATGACTGGAACGATGTAGATAAAGTATGCTAATAAAAACAGCGAGAACATGGCAAATTCTCGCTGTTTTTTTCCATGTTATTTTTGATTTGGAAAAAAATCGTGTTTTTTTTCAATAAAACATTTACATTTGTAATGTAGAATTAGAATTAGGTATGGATTGGATTTTAGGTTTTATTGTCGTTCTTGTGCTTGTGTTCTTCTTTTTAGGAGACCAAAGAAAAAACAAGTAGGTCTAATTTAGGTTAGACTTTGTCTCATTGTCTATATTATTGTCTTCCCATCTTAGATATTCAGCATACCACTCCCACGCCTCATCCAAGAACTCTGTTTCGGATATTATGGGAGACATAGCACCTCCTGTGGCTTCTACATTATTCTGAACTAAAACTAATTCAAACACCTCGCTTCCGTAATGATAAGTTTTACGAGGTTTATTTAAGTTGTTCTTGTTAAGCGTTACTGTGGCTACTTCCTCTGGAATAATCAGCACCAGAGATAAGTAGTGAGGAGAATAGATGTATTTAAATACTCTATCCTGCGGTTCTTCTGCCAAGAGGAATCTTGGCATTTTTATTTCTACAATTTTATTCATAAGTTTATTTTTTTCTGATTCCTAACCATTCGCCTGTTTTGTCATCGTAGAAGTGTGCATATCCTTCAGATGTTTCTATGAGTTCATGAACTTCACAATTTAATATTCTAGCAAAATCCTCAAGGCTTTTTCCATTTGGAGAATCCATTCTGTTATAAAGGGCGTTGTAAGTTATATCTAATTCTTTGGCTATTTCTTGTTGTGATTTGCCCGATTTTTTTATTAGTTCTCTTATCCTGTATTTCATATTGTTTATTTTTTTTGCAAAGATACAAAATGTTATATATATGTATAATATTACGGTGTAAATGTTATATAAAAATTTCACAATTGAAAATCAATCATTTAGGAAAAATATTAAATAAAAGTATAATTTTATTTGTTTTATATTATAGAAAAGTGTTATATTTGCATAAGAAAATTAGAACAAAATATAACAATTAAAAATAAAAGAAAATGGGAACGACAGAAAAAATGAACACAGCAATTGAAATCTTAAATGAAAAATTTGCATTTCTTGGAGATTTTAGAGCAAGAATAGAAAACAAAAAAGTGATAAATGGAGGGTTCGGATGGATGAAAATGGCAACAGGATTTGGATATGATATAGACTCTCCTATTTTCGAAATTTTTATCGGAATCAATGAAGATACTACAATCGAAGAAATAGTTAAAAGATGTTCAAAACAAGTAGCTAATCATCTTGAAACGCTTAAGTCAGCGGATGAAGATAGAGCGGAAGAATTTGGAGAACCTTTAAAATACAGATATAATTACGATGAGTTAATCGAAGAATTGAGAAAATAATGAAAGTAAAATGCTACTCGGTAAGGCTGAAAAGCCTTACTGAGATTTCTGAAAAGTGTTTCAAGGCGGTTGCCTTTGATGGTTCGGAAGCACTCATTCCAAAGTCCCAAGTGTTCGGATTGGACTACAGTGTATCAAAGTCGGATGCTTATTGGATTTCTGCTTGGGTATTGGAAAGAAAAAGTTTGCAGTATTCCACGAAAAAAGAAGCTTTTTTTGACAGCGAAACACTTCAAATGCTGCCAAATATAACCATCACAGAGCATATTCCCGAAAAAATAAAACCACTTGAAAATAACACCATTAAAAGACTAAAAAAATGAAATATTATATTGCTTACCCAGCACCTATCGCAGAAATAGTTCCTGAAATAGAGGAAGCCGTTTTCACAACAGTAGAAATTCATCCAAAAAACAACCAGGTTGGGATTATAGAGACAAATTTGTCTGTTGAAGAACTGGAACACATATTAAGCCATTATGATGTGATTATCATTAACGACCAAATCGATGAGTGGATTTGATTTATTGCCGAAGCAGCAACAAGCCTTTACCAAATTACTTGAAAATAAAGTAGGGGCTTTGTTCATGAAAATGGGGACAGGAAAAACAAGGGTTGCCCTGGAACTTGTCAATGCTGTTTCTGATTTAGATTTAGTAGTGTGGGTTGCTCCACTTCGGACAATTAAGCCACTGAATGACAGCACCTGTTCTGTGATTGATGAAGTAAGCAAGTGGGGAGGGTTCAAGGCTGATAATGTGATGTTCATCGGTGTAGAAACTATACAATCATCAGACAGGCAGTATTTGGACTTATACAAGAAAATAGAGCAATCGCAGAAATGCTTCCTTATCGTAGATGAGAGTATCAAAATAAAGAATGCCGAAGCCAAGAGAACCAAAAGACTGCTGGAATTGTCCAGAATGGCAGAATTTAAATTGATTCTCAATGGCGAACCGATAACCGAAGACCTGCTGGATATTTGGGCGCAGTTTGAATTCCTTGACCCTGAAATCCTCCATATGAGGCAGGATGAGTTCAAAAATACTTTTTGTAAATATACCACAATTACCAAGCGATTTGGTGGATACAAACAATATTCCAAGGAGTTTATCACTGGATACGAAAACATAGATTATCTATATTCGCTAATTGGGGAGTATGTCTATGAGTGTGATTTAGAACTCAATGTAGAGCAGATTTTTGAAACAAAAAATTATTCCTTGTCCGATGAAGAGAAGCAGGAATATCAATTCTTGAAAGAAAAATATCTTGATAACGAGAGACTGCTGGCAATGAATAATAATATTTTCCTTGAGATGACCCAGAAGATGCAGCACGGCTACTGCTGTAATCAGGAGAAAGTAAAGCTGGCGAGAGAATGGATAAAAGACGAGGCAAAAACAATCATATTCTGCAAGTATATCGCCAGTGCAGAGCTTTGCAAGAAAGCATTTCCAAAAGCGCTGGTGCTGAATTATAAGACAGGAAGTTTAGGATTAAACCTGCAAGATAGACCTTACACTGTCTATTTTGACCAAACTTTTGACTGGGGAGATGTGGTGCAGTCCCAGCACCGAAACTATCGCACAGGACAAGAACACGACTGCCGTTATCTTCGGCTAATTGGAAGTGTAGGGCTTGAAAAGTTGATGTTTGAAAATAACAAGAAGAAAATTGGAACAGCAGAGTATCTGAAGAAAATAAGTAAAAACGAATTAAATAAAATAATATGAAAAACAAATTTAAAAGCCCAGTTTATAATGTAATAGCCGTAGAACTGGACAGGATAGAGGCTAACGATTACAACCCAAACCATGTGGCAAAGAGGGAAATGGACTTGCTTTATCAGTCCATAAAAGCCGATGGATACACGATGCCTATTGTTTGTTTTTATGATGAACAAAAAGACAAATATATCATCGTGGATGGATTCCATAGGTATACTATTATGCTGAAGCACAAGGATATATTTAAGAGGGAAAACGGAATGATTCCTGTGTCTGTTATTGACAAACCTATTTCTGACCGAATGGCATCTACAATCCGCCACAATAGAGCAAGAGGGAAACACGAAGTAGAATTACAGGCGAACCTTGTAGCGATGCTCAAGGCTGGCTGGGATGAGATTAAGATAATGAAAGAATTGGGGATGACCTTGGAGGAAGTCCAAAGACTTATTGGATTGAAAGGGATAGCATCAGAAATCAAAGGCGTTCCTTATTCTATTGAAAGACAAATAGTAGAGGCAGGAGAAGATGTGTCAGAAAATTTAGACTAATGGGGAGAACAGCAATAAGAGGAACAGAGGATGTTTTGACAGCAGTCCGTAAGCGTATATCACTGCTGTTTGACATGTATGATAATATTTCCCTTTCTTTTTCAGGAGGGAAAGACAGCACGGCATTATTTCACTTGATAAATGCCGAAGCAATCAAAAGAAACAGAAAGTTTATTCTTTATTTTCAAGACCAAGAAGCAGAGTATCAGGGAACGATAGACCTTGTAGAATGGGCTATGAGTCAGCCTAATGTTATTCCAATGTGGTATCAGGTGCCTATCTTTATGACCAATGCTGCAAGTCAGCAACAGCTGTTCCTGTGGGCTTGGGGAGAGGGCGAGAAATGGGTAAGAGAAAAACACCCTTTGGCTATTCATAAGATAGATAAGAAGTATCCTAAGAGATTCCACAAGTTTAATCTTTGGGTAGGACAGAATCTAAGAAAATTGGAAGGCTCTTGCGTATCTATCATTGGATTAAGAGCAGAAGAAAGTCCAGACAGGCGTTTTGTTATGTTTGGGGAGGACTCCGAACTGTTTTGGTTACGCCGTAAAAATGAGCCTCACAAAGCCTATCCTATCATTGACTGGAAATATACCGATGTATGGAAATATCTCGTGGAAAACAATCTGAAATACAATAAAATCTACGATAAAATGTATATGCTTGGAGGAGACCTGCGAACTTTCCGTGTGTCCAACTTGGTTCATGAGAAAGCTTTCCGATGCCTCACAGACCTGCAGGAGTTAGAGCCTGAAACCTATGACAAATTAGAAGAAAGACTACAAGGAGTACATACGGCTGCTATCTATGGCAAAGAAAACCTAATATATTCTATTAAGGAACTTCCAGAGAATTTCAAGACTTGGAAAGAGTATAAAGATTTCCTATTAAGTTCCATACATACCGAGTTAAAGAAGGTTTTTGAATACCAATGGAGCAGATTTGGAGATACGGATGATATTGGCGCAAACAAGTATATGGTAAAAAGAATTTTGCTTTGCGATTGGGAAGGTAACATAACTTGGAGTAGAGATTTTGAATTTAATTACACAAAAGACCAAATTTTATTTAAAAATAGACTTAAACGAGAGGACGCAATCATCAAGAAATGGACAACACTACTTTAACCACTCCCTGCACCAGCAGGGATTTTTTTATTATCTTTGTGGCTGAAGAAAAATTTGTGCTGATATGAAAGATTTTTATCCATGTAATGAGGATTTTAATAAAATTCTCGGTTTAGGTTTTTATGATGAAATCAAAAGAACTGATTATCATTTGTTTTTAAAGGGGGAAGTTTGTGGAATATTTAATATTTCTATGAATGAATTGGATGTTCTTATTCAAAAAATAGAAAGAATATCCAAAAGAGATGGATTTAAAAAGGGGTTTGAAAAATCATTTTTTGAAGATGAAGTTTCTGTTCTAGGAATGTATTTGCTTTGTCATTACAATGAAGATGATGGCAATAAATTATTTGAAAAATATAAACCACTTTTCGTAGAGCAAGGATTAAGGTTTGCAATCAAGCTCATAGGAAATATTCCATCTGACAAAACAGAAAATCGCAATAGACGAAAGGGAACTATGTCTGGTGTAGATTATGAAGAATTGATAACAATGAATTCTGTAAAAAAGATTTCTGCAGAATTAAAACAAATGAAAACAGATGTAGAAGATACTTCTCATTTTTTTTATCAGAAAAAAGTAGTTATTACGGGTTCTTTTGATAAATTTCCCTTAAGAGAAGAAATGGCTAAATTACTACATGAAGTGGGAGCCGATGTAAATTCTGCTATTTCAAAACGAACAGATTATGTAATTGTAGGAGAAGATGCTGGACCGAAAAAATTAGAAAAAATAGAAGAATTGGGAATTGAGACTATTGATAAAAAAAGATTTTTAGAAATTTTTAATTTGTAATGTTTGTGCAATAAAAAATCATTTGTATATTTGCAACAGCGAAATAAAATAAGAGACAAGGGAGAGTCTTTATAAAATCCCATTTAATTTTAATTTTAATATAGGCTTAGCCTTGATAAGTAGTGGTACAATTCCCTTGTGTCTTGTTTTGTTTCGCGACCCACGAAAGTCAAGGTTTTTTTGTTTTCGTGGTTTTAAAGGGAATTTAATTTAAATTTTTATAAAATGCGAAGCAAAACAACAATTGCACAACCTGTGAAGCGTAGTAGCAGAGTGCTTAGAAGAGTAAAGAAAAATCTAATAGAGCCCGTAGACTTTGCGGAAGTTTTCGGGGGAAGCCTGCAGATGAAGTTGGTAGGGGGATGCTACTACTGCGGATTCCAGAATGAGGAGCAGAGAGCTCACGCCTGGGGCAGTTCCTTTACTAGAGCCTACAGAAATATGCTTAAAAACTTTCACGAAAAATATATGATATGAAAGGGAATAAAGAATATATAGAGGTTCAAGGGGCAAAACTATCAGAAGAATGCCTGGAATATATCAAGCTGAACCAGCAGAATGAGAGTTTTGGCTTTAGGGAGCAGTTGGATAAGATAAACACTTATCTCAATAAACTCCTCACGGCACATCTTTATTTAGAAACAGAGGAAGAAAAAAAAGAAGTAATGGATGTTATCTACGGACTTATTTTTCTTCGGGATGATATCAATAAGTTTATACTATAACTTATGGAAGATTACAAAGAAAAGATAAAAGAGCTGTTTCTGCGGTATTACAGAAACATCGGCGAGGAACAGGAAAAAACCTATCTTTCCACCAAAAAAATCCTAGAAATGGTGGGAGGGGTGATTCCCTCAAAGCCTATCAGCGAGCATGATATCTATGAATGCATGACGGATATGGGCTTTTACCAAGAGTTGGAAATTACCTACGGACAGGTATGTATCTTTAAAGGAGATGAAGAAAAGGGCATTCCTGCTGAATACGATAGAGTCGAAGTAGACCGAGTGTTCAAATGGGTGGTCTTTGAAAAGAAACACGGAGTATAAACATTCGCCCAGTAATAGAATGAAGACTATTGCTGGGCGTTTTTTTTTGTTGTAAATTTGGGATATGGAATACAGAGATGAATTAGAAATCGCACAAAAAGCAGAGCAGATGCTCACAGGTGCTATTCGTAATAAAACCAATTCTTTTGCGGACCACTACAATGGGAAAAAAGAAGATGAACCAAGTCTAAAACAGGCATCTGCTAAATCCTATGTGAAAAAATACGGCAGGAAGAAAGACGGAAACCAGCAGATTTTCTTGCGCAGGCTGGTTATTCGTATGGCTCGGCACGGCTTTGTCCAGCACTATGGTGTCAATAGTTTGCGTGCTGGTGGGTTTAGGAAATCCAAATTGGGGAATTCATATCACTATGATGCCCACGATATGGAGATGAGAGCCCAGCCATTCATAGGAGATGCTATCAAACAAAGTGATGTAGTAGAGTTTGTTTCCCAGAATGTAGCAGAACTCAGAGCTAAGAATTTCGCTGAAGAGCTTATATTTCCTATTTCTCATTTTGCCAAATAAAAATAATTGCTTATTTTAGAGGTGTGAAAAGCACAACTATCGTTTTATGAAGAAATTTTCGTAAACGAGAAATAACGAAACATTCATAACATTTACACTTGAACAATTGCGGACTGAGTTTTCAGTCCGTTTTTTTGTCCTTTGGAGAGAAACAGAAAAAATCAATCTTTGGGAATTAAAGATTGAACATGGCAAAGAATGTATCTACAACAATAGTTTTAAAGGTAAACGGAAAAGATGTTGAAAATTCTTTTAGAGGTTTAAGTAAAGAAGTCAGAAGTTTAGAAAACGAACTAAAAGAGCTCACACCAGGAACTGAAAGATTCATGAGAAAAGCTGCGGAACTCAAAGAAGTAAAAGAGCATTTTTCGAGAGTAAAAGGCGAGATTGATGCTGTAAGCGGCAGACTGAAAGAATCAGAAGGTTTTTTAGGAAAATTACGCTCCAAACTTTCTGATGTAGGGCTTGGCTTTGGGGCTATCGGTGCAGGTTTGGCTGGTCTCCATTTGAAAAACACAGCAGAAGAACTGCTCAAAGTATCTGATGCTATGGCGGATGTTCAGAAGACTACAGGCATGGCACTGGATGAAGTGAAACAGCTCTGGGAGGCTTTCGATGATATGGACACCAGAACCTCCAAGATGGACAGACTGAAGATTGCCGAAGTGGGCGGTCGGCTTGGTGTTCCTAAGGAGGAAATGGCATCTTTCGTTCAGGAAGTGGACAAAGCATATGTTGCCCTGGGAGATTCTTTCGATGGCGGTTTAGAGGGCGTGGTAGATTCTTTGGGGAAAATCAAAGGATTATTCGAGGAGACCAAAGGGCAGAGCTACGCCGATGCTATCAATGGCGTAGGTTCTGCCTTGAATGAACTTGCTGCATCGGGAACAGCCAGTGAGGGGAATATTTCAGATTTTGCCCTTAGGATAGGTGCTTTGCCCGATGCACTCAAGCCATCTATTGATAAAGTCTTAGGGCTTGGTGCAGCGTTTGAAGAATCTGGGGTGGATTCTCAGATAGCGGCTTCGGGATATTCTAACTTTATGAAGGTGGCAGGGGAGAACATCGGACTGTTTGCCCAGTCTATGCATATGTCCACGGCGGAGGCGAAAGAATTATTTAATACTAATCCAGAAGAATTTTTCTTAAGATTTTCCGAGGGAATGCGTGGTGTAGAAGCCACAAAGACGGTTGAGATTTTTGACAGCCTTGGGTTAAAATCCTTGGAGGTTCAGAAGGCAGTCGGTGCAGCTGCCAATAGAACTGATGAATTCAGAGCTGCTATGGAAAGGTCTGGTAAGGCTATGGCTGACGGAACTTCCCTTTCAGATGAATTTAGCAAGAAAAACAACAACGCAGCCGCAATAGTGGAAAAGCTGAAAAATGCTTTTGCAGAAATGTTTACTTCTAATAATATTATCAATCTTTTTGAAGATGTGATCCGTGTGATTGGCTTCATTACAGGTGTAACCAAGGAGGCGGGAGACGGCATAAGGGAATTTAAAGATAGGCTTGCTTTTTTAGCAAAAATCATCGGTGTGATGGTTACTGCTATGGTCAGTTACAAGGCGGCAATGTATCTCATCGCTCTTTCTACCCAAAAAGCCTACCAGCAGACCATTCTCTATAATGCAGTCCAAAAGGCTAAAATTGCAATAGAGTCGGCAGCAAAGGGCGTTTCTCTTTTGTATGCAGCTGCTAAGGCTAAATTAACAGGAAATACTGCTGGAGCAACTGCAGCAATGAGAGCTTTTAATATGACTACTAAAATGAACCCGATTGGTTTATTAGTCGCAGCTATAGGTGCAGCGATAGTAGCATATAAACTTTATCATAAGGAAGTAGATGCAGCTACACAAAAACAGAAAAATCTAAATGATGCTTTTGTAGAGGCAGAAAAAAGTATTGTTTCTCAAAAAAATGAGCTGGACCAGCTTATGAAAACTGCCAGAGACGAAACTTTATCCAAAGAACAAAGACTGGAGGCGATTAAAAAACTCAACGAAATTTCTCCAGAGTATTTAGGTTTCTTGAATTTGGAAAATATCAATACTCAAGAAGCCACTAAAGCGGTCGATAAATACACCGAGCATCTCTTAAAAATGGCAAGAGTAAAAGCCCTTACAGCTAAAATGGATAAAATAGGAGAGCAGATTATTGATAAAGAAAACGAATCACTGGGCGAAAACCTTGGTTTAGTTGATAAAGCAGCTAATAAAATAAGTAATTTATTTGGAGGAAAAGATGTTGTAAATCTTGATAAAAATGAAGCTGTTCAATATCAAAAATGGCTGAAAGCTGTAGGAAAAAAACGAGCAGATGAGTTAAAAAAAGAATATGCTCATGTTTATGAAAAAAGAAAACAAGATGTACAAGGTTTAACAGACCAGCAGAGAGCACTTGCAGAGGAAATAAAAAAAATACAAGGAGAGGAGGGTGGAACTGCTCCTGCTTCTAATAAGCCAGTAAATAGTGCTGTTGCAAATCCGACAAAAAACAAGACTCCCAAAAAGAATTCGGGAGAAGATAAATCCAAATCTGTTTATGAAAAATCATTAGAAGATAAGCGTAAATATGACAAAGAACTTCTGGACGCTCATAGAAAATACGAAGATGAAAGAGAAAAAATTCAGCTCGAAGGTTATGAGAAAGAAAAACGGCTTTTGGAAACCGAGCACAATCGGAATTTAGAAGATATCGAGAATCAGAATAAAGAAAAGAAAGATGCTATTGCTAAAGTGGAGCGAGAGATTTCTGACTTCCAAAAAGCAAAAGCAGGAGCAAGTCCTCAAGCCCAAAAAAATTATGATGCTGCGATTCAGAATAAAAGAGAAGAAATCGCAGTTATCAACTCCATTATTGCGCAGAATAATAAAATCAAAGAGCAGATGGAGCATACACATCAGTTGAAAATAAAAACGATTGATGAAAAAGCAGAGCTTGAAAAACATCAGCGTGATATCACAAACTTGCAGAAGGAGGCGGCTCTTATTCATGAGAAGAATGAGAATGAAATCACAGAAATTAAAACCATGGCGGAAGCAAGGGAAAAACTTGCTGAAATGGAATTTTTGAAACTCAGCGATCAAGAGTTGAAAAACATTCATACACTAGAAGACGCCAAAAAAGCATTGAGAGAAAATGCAAACAGAGCTGCACTGCAGGCGCAGATAGAGCTTTTCAAAAAAGAGCAAAAAATATTGGAGGATTTACTCAGCAATCCAAATGTATTTTCTGAAAAATCAGTGCAGGAACTCAAAGAAAGAATAGCATCTATTACTACAGAAGTCAATAAATTGAATGCTGCCAAGAATGGAAATGAAGTAGGTGATGAATCCCAAATCCAGAAAGATGCCCGTAAGGAAATGGACAAAGTCGATATTCTTGGGTTTTCGGTTACACAATGGAGCGATACTTTCAAAAACCTAGACACTACGGAGCGCAAGCTTCAAGCTGTAATGATGGGCGTGCAGGCGTTGAAAAATGCATTTTCTCAGTTTTCTGAACTTCAGCAAAGACTTAACGAGCGAGAACTCAGAAGTTTTACCAAAGGGCAGGACAACAAGAAGAAAGAGCTTCTGCGACAGCTGAATGAAGGCTACATTAACCAGGAACAATATCATAAAGGTGTCCAGCTGTTAGAGGAGGAAACCGATGCGAAGAAAGCTGAACTGGCAAACAGGCAGGCTAAGATTCAGAAAGCAATGGCGATTGCACAGATTGCTATCAATACAGCTCAAGCAATTATCGGAATATGGGCGCAGGTTCCTAAGTTTGATTTTGGTATTTCTGCTGGGGTTCTTACTGGTGTAGTATCAGCTTTGGGTGCTGCGCAGATTGCAGCAGTTCTTGCTCAACCAGACAGTTTCGACAAAGGTGGTTTTACAGGCGGGGGCTTCGGTTCTCCTGATAGTTCTGGATTCAAACCAGCGGGAATAGTCCACGAGAACGAATATGTCACTCCTAAATGGATGCTTCAGAATCCAGTGGTTGCTGATGTAGTAGACTGGATGGAAAGTATCCGAACAGGCAGAACACAAGCACCAAGAGGCTACGCAGAAGGAGGTTTTACGGGCGGAGGACAGACTTCGGGGGCAGATGCTCAGACTCCTGCAACTGCTCAAATGGTTTTAGGGGCGGAAATGCAGCCTCTTTTATCAGACTTGAAACAAGTGCTTTCCGAACTAAAAGAAAACGGAGTAGAAGCGTGGATGGTAGAGAACGCCGAAAATGGTAAAAGATTGAAAAACGCAATAAAACAATTTGAAAATATAGAGAAAAGAAATGCGAGAAAATAAAAATTCTTTCCAAAAATTCAAGGTCTTTGATAACGACCCGATGAATAAGCTTTGCGACCAAGTGATTTCCTTGGTCGAAGAGCTGACAAATGAAACGCCTGCGGTGTGTGGTTCTGTAGCGAAAGTATTCGGGGGGCAGCTGCAAGAAGACTACACGCCGAAAGATGTAGATTTCGTAGTGAGCAGGTGGGCTTTCCGCCAATTACTATGGAAAATTCCTACTGAAATTACAGGTGTGAAAATGATTGAACAAAATCCCAATAGAATAATTCTCTTTACGGATTATCGATATTGTATAGAGATATGGGTGCACAATGTGGTTTCAGAAAAAAGAGAGTTAAAAAAATATCAAAACGAAATTCTTTATACAGATTATGGCAAAGAAAATTAGATTAAAAAAGATTGCGGTTTGTGATAATTGGCAACTTACCTCGCAAAATGGTTATGAATGCGGCGGATACAAACAAGAAGACGCTCCTTTGGTAGAGTGGGATGTGAATCCTCCTACTATTGTTTTTGAATACATCAAAGGCAAAGGAATGCCCAGCCAGCAGACCAGCAGACTTATTTTCCCAGAATTAGACTTGTGGAATGATGCTCCATATAAGAAGTTTGTCTATAAAACTCGGGTGACTTATAACCTTGGCGCATCGAACTGGTTAAATGTCAGCACCAAGGAAAAGATATTTAGAGAAGGGGGAAACAGCGGAAAGATTAACCCACGCCAAGCAGATGTTCTTTTAGATGTTACAGGGCTTGCGGGACTGAGTGCGGGAAGATATTCAGCATCTATCATCTACGAGGCTTACGGAATAGATGACAGAGGCGGTGAACATTACATAGAGCCGAGTTCTGTTTCTGTGACTGTGAAATTGGAAGTTAAGCAGGGGCAGGCTTCTCCATCGGATTTGGTTACAGACAAGACCGATCTTGTTCTGACTTACAACAAGGCGACAAAGACCCTTAGTGGAGATACCAGGTTAGAAGTCCGCACTACGGAGCCTATTACTTTTAATATTACTCCAGATTGGGAGTCTTTTTATCCTTTTTCTTTGGATATTTTGAAAGAAACTGATAAAAGTGTTATACAAATATCAAAGTCTGCATATTCAGACACCACTCCAGTAGATTCTACTTATGAATTTCATGCAGAAATAAAAGCGGGAGGAAAGAAAAAAACAATTATAATTTTATTCAAAACTATTTCGGGGGAAGTAGTGAAGGATTTTGATTTTTCTCCAAGAATTTTTGAAGATACTTTAATAAAAGGGGTAGATTCTGCAAAAACTTTCACTGCAGATATCGTTAATACAAATAATTTAGAAATCAGAGTTTATTTTAAACCATCATTCATAGAAACCGCTGTAATAGAAGGTGGAAAACTGAAAATTACCACAGTAAAACCAGAGAGTCTTGCCGTGGGAGCTTACAGCGGAGAAATACTGCTTTCAGCAGGGACAATAGAAAAGAGTTTTTCAGTAAGGCTGAAGATAGCAGAGAGTTTAAAATCAGATTTTAGAGGCGAAGCCTATTATTTTGCTCTGGACAAGAACAAGATAAAGATGAGCCAGAATAATCCTTTCTCCAGTTATGTGAAAATGAAATTGGAGATGTTTTTCAAAGGCTATCAGCAGGAATATCAGGAGGTTCAGGAGTATGAATATCTGTATTTCAAAAATGAAGTAGAGATTTTCCCTGGAGAGGAAATCCAAGATTTTTTTGCCAGATGCAGAGAGCTTTATCCACTGAATGATGTGGGTCATCAGTATAGTTTCGCTTTGGTAAATATTACTATTACCGAGCATAATGCGGATGATGAACAGCTTTCAGAATACCAGATAAAGAATGTTTTCTTTGTTCCTGGTAGAAGACCGAAGTGCTTCCCGTTATTTACCAATCATCCTATGCGTAGAACCTATCCAGAATCTGTAATCCGTATCAGTGCAGATGCTATTTCGGAAAAGGCAGAATTTGTTCCGCTAATGAATATTTATCAAGGAGGAAAACCCGCTTTTGAGAAGAAAAACGAGGTTCGTTCTCATAATTTTATCCGAAAATTATTCACTGGAAAAGAGAATGAAATCATTACTGCTGGGGAGATTAAATATATTCCATTCCCAGAGGTTGAAAATCCGATTCACATTTTCTTTGAAACGGAGAACTTGGTGTTTGAGTGGTTCTCTGCTCACGATAAATATCGAATGATTTCTGAGTTTGAGCATTATTTTGATGCTGAAAACAAATTAAAATACGGCAGCAAACGGAAGAAATCTTTAACAATCAATACAGGCTGGATTCTTCGGGAGGAAATTGCGCTGATAGATGACCTGCTGGGGTCTAATCTATGTTTTATCATGATTGGCAATTTAAGGCTGAAAGCTGTAGCTGTGGGTAAGAAAAACGAAATGTATGATACCAGCGAATATCTGTATCAGATGGATTTAGAGTTTAATGTGATAGAAACTATGTAAATTATGCAAGACAAATTTATAACCAACGAGGGGATTGAAATTCCGCTGGACGGACTTTCGTTTAGTTTCACTGAAGAAAATCCAAGGTTCAAGGACAGCTTCTGGACCAACTACACTTTGCCCATAGAGTGTCCTTATACGGTGGAATTTCTTAGGAAGATAGGTCAGTTTTCTTCGCTTGACAATTCTAAACTTAAGCGGTTTCATGATGGAATCCATATTCACGAGGGAAAACGGAGAAAAGGAAAAATCGAGATTCTGGAGTTTGGGACAAAGTCGCTAAAATTTCAGATTGATTCTGGATTTGAAAACTTACCTAATTTTGACAAAAAACTAGCAGATCTGCCTCTCCATAATTTCGAAGTTCCAGACATCTACCAGCACGCCAATGAAGTCGTGGAAAAGAGCTATCCTGTATCAGATTATAATTTTCCAAAACTCTATACAGATGAATACAATCTGGACAGTGAGGAATGGAAATATTTTGATTCGATGATAAACAACAGAGTGCAGGAACAGGGAAAGGCTGAAAAGAGTTTCCCTAGAAATAGAGTAGAGGACGGCATGGATGTTTATAATAAAAACATCATCCATCCGATGCCTTACCTACTGTATGTTCTGAAGGCTGGGTTTAAAGATGCTGGTTTCCAGCTTATGGGGGATATTCTTAGCGATGAGCATCTGCTTCAGCGATGTATTTTTACCGATAAAAACTACTACACCACAGGAGACCAAAAACTACATAAACTCAGCATGTTCAAGGAGGAAGTATATTTGACCGAGCGGACTCCTGGGGGCGATATGTTTGGAAAGTGGAAAAAATCAGTAGTGATAGAGGCGCCAGGGAAATACAGAATTTATTTCAAAGTGCATAACGCATTGAAGGGCGCTGATGTTAATCTCTATTATGGAGGCAAGCATGTTTATTCTTTCGGTGCTGGTAATCAGCTCCAAGTGGTGGAGAATTTAAGTTTTGTTTTAGATGTCAGCGAGCAGGACGCCGTGGATAGGAAGGAATTTGTCTTTGAATATTACGGCTATTTAGAGGCGCCGCATTTAATGGATTCTTCTAAAAAAGATATAGGTCTGGCGTATATGGAAATTCGACCGATGAGACAGCACACCATAGAGGGCAATGTGATTCCGTATGTATTTAATTTCAATAGGGTTAATCTTAAAAAAGCAGTGCCAGATATGTCGTTCGGGGATTTGGTGACCATCATCAAGAACTGGCGAAACTATGACCTTACTTTTGACGGCTCCAAGGCAATAATGAATCTTATTAGAATTGATAAGAGCAAGGAGCCAGAGGATTTCAGAGCCTTTGAGGTAGAAAATCCTATCAGGAAGTTTACCGATAAAGAGTATTTTCATTTGAAGTTTCCTGAAGTGGAGGGAATGGAAAATAGAAATATTTTCTTTAATGAAAAAGGCTATCAGCTCAATCCTCATTTTGTGCCTGAAAATACTACAGAAGTTACTGTTAATGGCTTTTGTCTTCCGATGGCGTTTTTCCGTGGCGCTAATACAGCCAAGGCTTACAAGGAAAGTTCCTTGATGCTGGTTTATTATGCTGGGCTGGACAGAGACGGCGATAACCACGCCACCAATCCGAGAGGGCTAGAAGGAGAGGAGTGCGCCGAGCATCTTAAGCCCTGGTATATGAACAGGCTGTCTAACTTCAGCTACAAATGGACATTCATTGCGGAAAAAAACAAAATCCGTAAGTATGATATCCGCTCGGAAATTTTTGCCTACAACAAAAGGCACTGGATAAAATACTGGGTAAAAAATTCCATTTCGGACAAACACTATTCTATAGAAATAGAAACTGAAACTTATTAGTCTTTTGCTCCTATTTAGGGGCAAAAGTTTTTTAATCGAAGATGTTTGTCGTTAGTGCAGCTTCTTCATCTATAATATGGACATACTTCATTGTAGTCATTATTTTAGTGTGTCCCAATAACTTTTGCAGGTTTTCCACCTTTCCGCCTTTGATTAGGTAATTGGTAGCAAAGCTGTGTCTTGCTGTATGAAATGATATGTTTTTTTTGATTCCGCATATTTTAGCAATTTCCTTGATTTGCTTATTGATGTGGACTCCTGCCTTTTTTGCGATGAACAGCATGGGATTGTTGTCTATTATTTGTCTGCATTTCTGTCCTATTCCTATGATTTGGCGCATTTTCGTTTTAATCGAAATAAACTCGAAGGTGTCAGCATTGAAGTCATCACGATTCCTTTCCATAACATCGGAAATTCTCAGTCCCGTGTAGCAGGAAAATAGAAAATATCCTAAACTTAACTTCAAATGTTCTGGAACAAAAGAAGAATAGTAGTATTCCTCCATTTTCTTTATTTCTTCTTCTTTGAGCCAAATGATTCTTCCTCCTGTAGAACCGACCTTGACCCAATCCAGGTTTACATAGATTTTTATTCCATTCGCTTTTGCCATGCGAAGGTATTTCTTGATGATGCTGATATTGGTATTTACTGTAGCAGAATTATTTCCTAATTTTTTTAAATAGGATCTGTATTTGTCGAACCAAAGCAAATTGATATCTGGAAAAGAGCTTGGTATTTTGGAGTTTTTGAGCTTATTGAATATTCCTTTATGTTTTATTATAGTAGATTCTGACAGATCTTGGTCTTGGATTACATGCTCAAAGAATTGCACCAAATCATAACTTGGTGGTGCGTTTTTTAGCTGATTCAGAAACATATCCATTGTAAGTGGAGTTTCAGAAAGTCTGTGTTTGACGATGATGTTAGTGATTCTGTTTTCTAATTGTTTCAGAATAAGATTGTAATCATCTGCTTCATCACACTTGATAACTTTTTTCTTTTCTTTATCCCAGTGTTTTTCTTCTATTTTTAATAAAGTAGAGATTCTTGCTCTTTTTCCATTCAATCTTACATTGAGATAAATAGGTGACTTTCCAGATTTGTCACTCTCTTTTTTTATAAAAAAATTGTAGTTCATAGCTGCATAGAGATAAGCAGCATCTTTTCCAAAGCTTATGTTTTCTATCATTTCAGTTATGTTTTAAAAATTAAAACACAACCAGGCACTACTTTTATCTACTGAGTGACCAACATAGAGACCGAAACACAAAAAAAGAGGAATAATAAACCCTTAATAAAACCTCTAAAAATCAGTGATTTCGCAATTAAGTTTATTATTCCTCCTTTACTTAGTAGCGGGAGCAGGACTCGAACCTACGACCTTCGGGTTATGAGCCCGACGAGCTACCTACTGCTCCATCCCGCGGTATTGTTTTGCAAATATACAGCTTTTTTTTAAACTACCAAATTTTTTAATAAAAAATGCATTTGAAAAATTTCAAATGCATTTTAATAATTGTTTTTCCTAGTTCATCAATACTCTTTGGATGATTTGTAAAACAAGTCCTACACCAAAACCTATCAATGCCATAGTACATGCAGATTTTGCTTTTACAGGTGCTTTATCTTTATTCATAAAATAGATAACTGCTCCCGCGATAGGAATACAAAATGAAAGAACTTTCATCCACATTTCCAAATCTTCTTGATCTTGTGGTTGATTTACATTAGGATTTTGATTTAAATCACTCATAATTAAACAAATTTTAAAATTAATTCAGCTATAAATATTCCTGTAATGGAGACCAAAGACATCGTCCCTATACCTGCCATTAGTCCTGTAATTAGTCTTCTCATATTGGTGCTTTCCTTATTATAATAAGCCTGAATAAAGCCATCTAAATAAGTAGGAACTATCAGTAAAATAGTCATCCAAAAATTAAGGGATATTACACCAAATAAAAAGAATGGAAAAGAAAGATACCCCAAATGTATTCCTGTACATCTTGCACATACAGGAAACTGTTTTCCTCTCCAAAAGAAAGACCTTTCAGGTTTTCTATGGCAGAAGCTAAAATGAAGTTTTACTCTTTCTTTCTCTTTCATAATTATTTCGCAAATGTATAAAAAAAATATTATGAAAATACAAAAAAATCAATGAAATAATTACTTATTTCTAATAAAAATTAAGAAGCTCCAAGTTGATAAAAATGGTTTGAAAAAAAATCATTACTTTTGCCCCCGTAAAATATATATATGCAAAACATTAGAAATATCGCAATTATTGCCCATGTAGACCATGGGAAAACTACTTTGGTGGATAAAATCATTCATGCTACCAATATTTTTAGAAAAAGTGATGAATCAGGTGATTTGATTATGGATAATAATGACCTGGAGAGAGAAAGAGGGATTACCATTTTATCTAAAAATATCTCTGTAACTTATAAAGACACGAAAATCAATGTGATAGACACCCCTGGGCACGCCGATTTTGGGGGAGAAGTGGAAAGAGTTTTGAAAATGGCTGATGGGGTTGTTCTCTTGGTAGATGCATTTGAAGGGCCGATGCCACAGACGAGATTCGTGCTTCAAAAAGCTTTAGAATTAGGACTGAAACCAATAGTGGTTATCAATAAAGTAGATAAAGATAACTGCCGTCCAGATGAAGTTCATGACAAAGTATTTGACCTGTTTTTCAACCTCAATGCTACGGAAGAACAGCTTGATTTCCCTACATACTACGGTTCATCTAAACAAGGTTGGTTTAATACAAGTTTGACTCCTGCTGATAGTATTTTGCCTTTATTAGATGGGATTTTAAAACATGTTCCAGCACCAAAAGTAGAAGAAGGAGCACTACAAATGCAGATAACATCGCTGGACTATTCATCTTTCTTGGGAAGAATTGCCATTGGTAAAGTGACCAGAGGTTCTGTAAAAGAAGGGCAGTGGATAGGACTTTCACAAGAAGGCGACAAAATAATAAAAGGAAAAGTAAAGGAACTATATGTATTCGAGGGGTTAGGAAAGAAAAAAGTAGAGGAAGTTTTTGCAGGGGATATTTGTGCGATTGTAGGTTTTGATGCGTTCCAGATTGGTGATACTTTCGTAGATTTGGAGAATCCAGAGCCGCTACCGAGAATCGCTATTGATGAACCTACTTTGAACATGACTTTCTCTATCAATAACTCGCCATTCTTCGGGAAAGATGGTAAGTATGTGACTTCTAACCACTTGAAAGAGAGATTAGAAAAAGAATTAGAGAAAAACTTGGCTCTTCGTGTTCA